>JBQTJL010000331.1:0-5386 GCA_052387135.1 Methanobacteriota archaeon
GCTTCCTCGCGCGGGTCAAGGTCGGCGGCCGGACGGCGTACTTTCCGTCCGGAGGCGACCGCGACGCGAAGGTGCGCGTCGCGCTCGCACGGAACGAGACGACCGCCCGCGTGCTGTCGTTCCTGTCGGACCGGCCCGGCGCGTCGGTCCGCGAGGTCGCGCGTGCGTTCGGGCTCTCGACGGCCGGCGCGTACTGGCACGTGAAACGGATCCGTGAATCGACGTCGCCCGCGACGGTTCGGCCCGACGACCTCCGGCGCCCCTCGTAGGGATCCTAGACGAGCACCGTCACGCGCTTCCCCGTCGCGACGGCATCGATGATGCTGCGGCCCTGGAAGCTCGACCGTCCGATCTTGATCTCGCCCTTCCGCGAGACCGTCGCTTGGAGGACGGGCTCGCCTTCGACCAGGACCTCGACGACCTCGCCCGCAAACGAGGGCTGGAGAAGCAGGACGAGGTTCTTCTTCGACCGTCGCACCTCGGGCGTGACCTCGGCGCCTTTCGGTGCCGCGCCCGCGCCCTCGTCCCCGCCCTCGCCTTCGCCCTCGTCGTCGTCCCCGTCGCGCGACTCTCTCCCGCGCGCGGCCTTTTGGGCGCGACGGAGCTCGGAGAGCGGCCGTACGTCGATCCCGACGCCGAGCTCCCTCTCGATCGTCTGGATCGTGCGCCCGGCCTTGCCGATCAAGCGCGGCACCTCCCAGTCCTCGATGTACACCGTCGCCTGGTCGCCGGCGACCTCGACCTCGAACTCGCCGGTCACGTATTCGCCGAGCTTGCACGAGAGCTGCTCCTTCGCGAGGCGCTGGACGCCCGTCGTCGCGTTCCGGCCCCCGACCTCGGTCGGCATCACGACGATCTGGTCGCCGTACGTGTAGATCTCGTAGAGCGCCCGGCGGGTCGAGAGATCCTTCACCTCGATCACCGGGCGGGCGAGGTCCGCCTCGATCATTCCCGCGGGGACCTTCACGGTGAACGAGAGGTCGAGGACCTGCTGGATGCGGCCCTTCTCGATGTGGATCACGGTGTCGACGACCTGCGGGATCATCCCGAGTTCGACCCGCCCGATGAGGCGCTGGATCGCGTCGATCGCGCGGTTTGCATGCGTCACGCCGATCAAGCCCACGCCGGCCAAGCGCATGTCGGCGAAGATCTTGAAGTCGTCCGTCTTCCGCACTTCGTCGTAGATCACGAAGTCGGGCCGCACGAGGAGGAGCACGTCGCTTGTGAGCTCCATGCTGCGCTCCAGCGGCGCGTATTGGGTGATCTCCTCCGGCACCTGGAGGTCCCGCGGCGACTCCATCGTCTTTACGACGGCGGAGAGGCCCCACAGGTACACCGCGACCGCCTGCGCGAAGGTCGACTTTCCGGAGCCGGGCGGCCCCGAGACGAACACGCCGCGCTGGTAGTCCGAGAGCCGCGCCGTAAGTTCGGCCGCGAGGCCGTAGTCCTCGAGCGAAAGCCGCGCCACGGGACGGACCGCCGTGATCTCGATCCCGTCCGAGAACGGCGGGCGCGCGATCGCGATCCGCATCGGCCCCAGCTGGACCACGGTCGCGCCGTGGCGCTCGATCTCGACGAACGAGTGCCGGTCGCGCTTTGCGGCCTCGATGATCTCGCGCGCCATCGTCGTCAAGGTCCGCTCCGCGAGGGGTTTCTCGGAGAGCTTCACGAGCTCGAGCTTGCCCGGCCTCCCCTTCTTCGCGTACGGCGGGACGTTGTGCTTCAAGTGGACGCTCATCGTGTCCGCGTCGAAGTACTTCGAGATCTCGAGGAACTCGATCTCCTTGTTCTCCTCTTTCCGCTCCGTGATGGGCTTCAGATAATGGACCTTGATCCCTTTCGCGCGCGCCACGTGGCTCTGCACCGCGTCGCTCGTAAGGAGCGTCGCATCGTATTCTTGCGCGATGTCGCGGATGATCGAGTCGATCTCGCCCGATTGGGCGAGCTCGATGTCGTGGATCGTGGGGCGCCGTCCGACGAACTCGACCGTGAGGTTCGCGGCGTCCTTCAGGGTCTGGAGCCTGATGATCTCGTCCAAGCCGTTGAAGCCCGTCTCGCGTCCCTGGTTCGCCTGGAACTCGAGCTCCGAGATCACGGCCTCCGGGATGATGACGCGCGCGTCCTTGATCTCGTTCCGCTGGATGAGGAGCGTGATCCTCCCGTCGACGATGACCGACGTGTCCGGTACGATCACGGAGAGGTCGCGCGAGGGCGGAGGAGAAGGAGGCATCGTACGAATTGGGATGCCCGCCGGCGCCACTTAAAAGCTTCGTTGCGCGAACGTCACCGGCGCGCGGGCCATCGCTCCTGTACATGCCGCGGGTGCGGACACCGTAGTTCGCACCGGCAGCAACGAACAGGAAAACAGCTAACGCGCCGTCTTCCTCGCATGCGTCAAGTACCCCGTATGCCCCAGCATCTCGAAGCTCGGCCGCGACCCGGATTCGCCGACCACCCATTCCCGTTGCAGCGTCTCGAACGTGCGCGGCTTCGTGAAGCCGTGCTTCCCCAACGCCTTGTGCGTCGCCTCCACTTGCGAGACCAAGGGCGAGTAGGAGACGAAATGGCCTCCGGCCGTGAGCGCGTCGGAGGCGGCCGGCACGGCCTCCCATGGGTCCGGCATGTCGAGGACGACCGCGTGGACGCCCGAAAGCCCCCACGGCTGCCGCACGTCCGTCTCACGGAACTCGACCGCGTCGGCAAGCCCCGCGCGGATCACGTTGCCGCGCGCGACCGCGAGGTGGTCGGCGCGGAGCTCGTACGAGACGAGGCGGCCCCCCGGCACGACGGACCGGGCAAGTGCCAGCGTGAGCGAACCCGAGCCCGCGCCGCCTTCGACGACCGTGACGCCGGGCCGGACATCCGCGAGGTACAGAATGGCCGCGATGTCCTTCGCGGTCACGATCTGGGCGCGGCGCTCGATTCCGGCCGCGAGGTCCTCGGGCGCCGCAGGCAGCACGAGGTACGACCGCCCGCCATAGTCGAACCGGCTGCCCCACGCGAGGCCGACCACCCGGTCCGACTCGACGACGCCGAGCGCGGGCACCCGGACGGGCCCCGAGCCCGCGACGAGGAACGCGCGGCGCCCTTCGTCGTCGGCAAGGACCGCGACGTCGCCCGCCTTCACGACCGCCATCGGGCCCCGATATACTACAACAGTTATAATCATCGGCACCGTTCGGCGGTGCGATGTCCGCGCCTCGCCTCCTTGCCGTCTTGCTCCTTGCGCCCGTCGTCGCCGGCTGCCTCGACGCGGGCGACGGCGGCGACGAGCCGCTCCCGACCATCGGCTTCCCGTTCCTGCAGGACTGCACCCTCACGAACTGGGGCGACCCGTGCACGGTCCTTGCGTCCCCGAACGATTCGCCGTCGAAGGCCGAGATCGACCTTGTGGTAAACCCGACGGATCCCATGAACGTCTTCGTCGCGTCGAAGGACCTCGATCCGGCGGCTTCGCCCTGCGTCTGGTCCGTGGGGCAGGTCACGAAGGACGGAGGCGACACCTGGAACACGGTCTACGTCGCCGGGAAACGCGGCGAGCGCCTGCCGCCGAACCCGCTCTTCGGTTGGAATTGCATCACGGACCCGATCATGGTCTTCGACGCGGAAGGGACCCTGTACTACGCCCTCCAAGCGTACAACTACGACCCGTCCGAGACCTGGGGCCCCGGCCTTCCGTGCGATCCAACGGGACAGCTCTGCGACCCGGCGACCTCGGGCTCGGCGTTCTTCCTTGCACGTTCGACCGACGGCGGCGAGACGTTCCCCCACATCATCCCGATGGCCGTGGGCGACGGCAACGTCGTCTTCCACGACTATCCGCGGATGCTCGCGAACCCGGCGACCGGCTCGGTCCACACGGTGTGGAACGCGGTCGGCTCGGGCGGCGTGAACCCGTACGTCGTCACGACGCGGGACGGCGGCGAGTCCGTCGACCGGCCGACGGTCGTCGCCTTCCCCGACGCGCCCCGGACGACGTTCTTTGCGTCCGGCTTCGCGGCCGGCTCCGACGGCACCCTCTACATGACCGTCGGGAAGATCGGCCCGGAGTTCCTCGTCGAAGGCTTCCCGGAAACCCTCCTCGGCCACCTCGCCGTAAGCCGGGACGACGGGCGCACGTTCGCGGAGTTCCTCCCCGCGTTCGAGATCTTCCCGTTCGGCGGGCTCCCGAACGTCGAGTTCCGGGCCGGGACCAAAGCCGAGCTCGCGATGGACAATTCGGGCGGGCCCTACTCGGGCCGCCTGTACGTCGTCTTCGACGACGCCCGGAACCGCGTATCGGAGTCGGTCCCGAACGTGGACGTGTCCGTCGCGTGGACCGACGACGGCGGGGCGACGTGGAGCGAGCCCCTCCGCGTGAACGGCGACCCCACGCCGCACGACCAATGGATGCCGCGCGCGACGGTCGGGCCGGACGGCGCGCTCCACGTGATGTTCTACGACCGGCGCTACGATCCCACGAACCGGCTCGTCGACGTGACATACGCGGTGAGCACGGACGGCGGCGCGACGTTCTCGGAGAAGCGGGTCACCGCGACCTCGTTCGACGGCGACCTGGGCGTCCACCAGAACGGATTCCCGTTCATCGGCGACTACAACGGGATCGGCGCCGTGGGGCCCCACCTATACATGGGGTACGCGGACACGCGGACGGGGCGGGCCGAGATCGCGGTCGCGCATTTCTTGCGGGAATGAACGCCTTCGGCGCGAGATGAGCCCGCTCCGCGGGCGATATGGGGCCGCTGCGCGGCCGATATGACGCGCCATATCGCGTAGCTCATGTCGCTCGCGAAGCGAGCCCATATCTCGAAGGTCATTTCTTCGCGCGTTGCAGACCCGAGTGCCGCGAGAGCAGGAAGTCCGCAAGCCGCGTCGGCACGACCCGCATCCAGTCGGCCGCCCGGGCGTCCGAGCCGACGCGGTACCGGGCCGCAGGAAGCCGCGCGGTCGCCGCCTTCACGATCACGCGCGCGACCTTCTCAGGCGGGATCCCGGGCCCGGTCTCGAGGCGGGCAAGGTCGCGCCGGTAGACGGCCTCGAACGCGGACTTTCCGATGTCGACCTGCGCGTCCGCAAGCTGGCGCGCGGTCGTCCGGAAGTTCGTCGCGACCGCGCCGGGCTCGACGAGCACCACGCGGACGCCGAAGCGGGACTCCTCGATCCGGAGCGCGTCCGTCGCGGCCTCGAGCGCGAACTTGCTCGCGGAGTAGGCGCCCGCAAACGGGACCGAGACGCGGCCGAGGATCGACGAGACGTTCACAATCCGGCCTTCGCTGCGCCGGCGCATCCCGGGAAGCACGAGCTGGGCGAGCCGGCCGTTCACCGCCTTGATCGGGCCCATGAGGTACTCCAGCACGTCGGTGTAGTGGATGCCGATCTGCAGCAT
>JBQTJL010000332.1:0-4701 GCA_052387135.1 Methanobacteriota archaeon
CGTCGACCGTGCCGTCCGCGGTCGCGGCCTGCAGGTCCGCGACGAAGGCCTCCGTCGCCGCCTGGACCCGCGCCGCGCGCTCCGGGTCGTCGCCGTCGACCCGCGTGCGGTTCACGAACTCGTCCCAGTTCATGAACGAGAGCGAGGCGAACCGGAGCTCGGCGTCGTTTGCCGCCGGGCCGCCGAGATCGACGGTCCGGGATAGCACGTAGTGCGTGCGGCCGCCGCGGACGTTCTCGGCGAGGAAGTTCAAGAGGAACTTCGTCGCGCCGATCCCGACCGGGATCTTGCCCCCGGTGAGGAAGCATGCGTTCTCCTGCGCGGGCTCGGCGCCGGAGGACGAAGGTTTCCTCGTCGTGAGGTTCTCGTTCCCGGATTCGACGCAGTTCACGAGACGCTTGGTGGCGTTCGCCGTCTCGTCGTCGCACGCGGCCTCGGGGACGTCGGTCCAGGCCGTGAACGAGCAGATGGGGACGTAGCGCGTCGTACCGGTGAACTCCGGGAGGCCGTCCGCGGTCGTCGCGGTCCACGAGTGGTTCCCGGAAAACGGGCTCACGGCGACCTCCGGGACCTCGGGGACCTTGCCGACGGACCAGGCGCCGGAGCGCCCGACGTAGATCGCGCTCGAGAGGCCCCGCGGCGTCTCGAAGTCCTCCAAGAGGTACGGCGGCGAGACCAGCCGGGCGAAGGCGCGGGAGGCGGCCTCCAGGAGCGCCCCTTCGTTTTCGATCGAGGCGACGACGTCGTACACGCCGGAGGCGTTCGGGTCCCAGACGAAGGACACGTTCGTCGTGTTCGTCGCCCCGCCCCCGCTGAAGACGTCCTTCCCCGCCGGGACGGTCCGCGGGAGAGAGAGCGGAGCGACCGTGGAGGTCGCAAGGACGGCGCCGGTGTCACGATCGACGCGCCGGGCCACGAGCCCGATCCGCACGGTCTCGTCCACGTTGCCGCGGTTCCGGATAGAGACGGTGACGTTCCGCGGTTCGAGGACGTCGCCCACGGCGGGCTCGACGACCGGCCGGTCGATCACGAGGTCGCGGACAGTGCGGACGCGGATCGCGACGGGCACGTCGTTTGCGTCGTTTCTCGGGTTCATGTCCACCGTCCCGTTCGGGCGCCCGGCGAGGGGGTCCGCGGCCGCGTCCGGGAGGATCGAGGTCGTGACGTTCACAGCGACCGGCGTCTCGGTCGGGACCGCGACCCACGGGCGGAACGTGACGCGGACGCGCTCCTGCGACGCAAGACGCGGGAGCGTCACGGTGTCGACGACGGTGCCGTTCACGCGGAGCGCGGCGACGACGCGGGACTGGGGGTCGACGCCGTAGTTCTTCACGGTCGCGACGACCGGTAGGGCGAACCCGGGCGGGACCTGGTCTCCGTCACGGGGCGACTCGATCCCCTCGACGCCGACGTCGTTCCGGAACGCAAGGCCGCCCACCTTCACGTCGTCGATCGTCCAGCCCTCGGGAGACTCGCGGCGGAACGCGTCGGAGCGGAGCCGGAACCGGATCTCCACGACCTCGCCCGCATGGTCCGTAAGGTCGAAGGTCGCGTTCACCCAGCGGACCACGTCGTCGCCTTCGTCGAAGTTCACGGTCGCGCCCGTGGGTCCGATCGGCACGCGGCGAGGGATGAGCGGCCCTTCCGGGAGGATGATGTCATCGGACGGATCCGCGACGAAATCGATGTCGCCCGCGGCGGAGCGGTTGTCCGAGACCCGGACCGTGACGAGCCCCTCGTCGGGGTGGCGGTCGCTCTCGGCGACGTACGCGCGGCCGAGGCCGGCGACGCGTCCGCGGTATTCGGACGGGGTGCGGCCCGACGCGGTCTCCTGCGGGGCCTCGACGCCTTCGAGCGTCACGACCTCCTCGATGAAGTCAGCGATCCCGGGATGGATCGCGAGCGTGCCTTCGGCGGCCTGGAGCGCGTCCCGCGCCGTGGACGGGAGCGCGGTGCGGTTCACGAGGTCCTCCTCGATGGGGAACCGGGGCGCCGCGGCCGAGGCGGCGGGGACCGTCGACGGGTCGAGCACGCGCCACGGGCGCCCCGTGAAGGTCCCGTCGGGCCCGCGCGTGCGGATCTCGACGCGGCCGCCGTCCAAGTACTCGCCGAGCGAGGACGTCGAGTTCTGGAACGCGTACCGCTGGACGAAGGTGAGGTTCACGAGACCGGTCGGCGTCGTGAGGTTCGCGCCGGCCGGGGGCGCATAGGGGTCGTCGGGGACCGCGCCGAAGGTCGGGTGCGCGGAGACGGCGCCATACGCGCCGCGGGCGGCCCCGGCGGCGAGCGCGTAGGCCGACGCGCCGGTCCCTGCGACCGCGCTCGTGCCGACGACGCCCCGAAGGTCGATCGGGGACGAGACCAGGGCCCGGTCGAGGCCGGAGACGTAGACGCCCGTCGCGGCCTCGGCGCCGCGCCACGCCGTCGCCGACTGGTAGCCGCGGCCCGTCTCGCGGTGCCAGAGGCGGTCGACGTCGTCCCGCGAGTCGTTCCCGAGGACCTCCTCGCGCCACGGCCCAAGGTCCTGCTCGACGTCGTCGAGGAAGACCGTGACGTTCATGTCTTTTGCGGCGGTCGCGACGGACGTGAGCCGCTCCACGCGCGGGACCGCGAACCGCGAAGGGTCGCTCACGGCGCAGGTCGCGCAGGTCGGCGGGTTCCGGACGAGGTCGTCGAGGAACGCGTCCGCGGCCTCGAGGATCGAGGCCTGGCCCGCGGCGGGCGGCGGGAGCCCGGCGACGAGGAGGAGTGCGAGGAGGACGAGCGGGGTCGGGCGGATCACGGGCGCGACCTCCGTCGAAGGATGCCGGCGGCGCCGACCGCGAGCGCGACCGCGACGAGGGCCACGACCTCGAAGCCGGCGACGGCGGTCATCGTGCGGAACGCGGCGATAAGCCCCGGCGCGTCGCCCGCGACGGCCTGCACCGCCGGCCCGGACCGGACGCCGAGGGCGGGGAACCGACCGGCGAGGCTTCCGTCGTGCGCCTCGAAGTGGTACGTGTGGAGCCCGCCGGAGAGCGTGGTCTCCGACAGGAGCCGCGAGCGGGCGTAGGTGATCCCTACCCGGGGGTCCGTCCCGGACTCGCGGACGAGCGCGAGCGCCTCCCCGTCGACCACGACGCGGACCGACCGCGGGACGTCTCCGTCGGCGTCGCGGACCGTGACGCGGAACGTGAAGTCCGTGCGGGTCGTCCCGAACGGCGGGTCCACCCCGCCGTCGACGAGCGAGGGCGCCGTGGTCGCGACGCCGCGGGCCTCCGGCGAGACGGGTCCGAGGTTCCCCGCAAGGTCGCGGGCCTGGACGCGGTAGCGGAGCAGGCGTCCGGGCGGCGGCGTCTCGTCGCGGTACTCGGCCGCGACGGCCTCGCCGACGAGGACCTCGTCGCCGCCTTCGACCGCGCGGAAGACGCGATACGGCGCGAGGCCCACGTCGTCCTCGGCGGGCGTCCAGGCGAGCCGGACCTCGGCCGTCCCGAGGTCGGAGACCGCGACCGCGCCGACGCCGGTGGGCGGCGTGCGGTCGGCCCGCGTCCCGAAGCCGTCCGTCCCGCGGACCGCCTTGTTCCCGACGCGGTCCTCGAGGACGACGCGGACGGCGTACTCGGACCCCGGGAGGAGGTCGGAGAGATCGAGGCGGTGCTCGGTCCGGAACACGCGGGTCTCCACCGCGCGGTCGAACCGATCTCCCGCGCCGAACTCGACGCGGGCCGCCGCGGGCTTGTCGGAGCGGACGAGGACCGAGGCGCGCGTGTGGTCGACGTCCTGCGGCGTGAACGAAAGGAGGACCGGCGCCGCGGTCTCGAGGACGATGGTCGCCTTCGTGTCGGCGACGTTCCCCGCCGCGTCCTTCGCCTCGACGAACACCTCGCGGACGCCGTCGCCGGGCCCGAGGTCGACCTCGAACCGCGCGACGCCACCCGCGGGGATCGACGCCCAAGGCGACCACGTGCCGAGCCGGGTCGCGGCGCGGTACACACCCGGGCCCGAGCCGCCGGCCCCGTCGGAGAGCCGCAGCGTCCCGAGCACGACCTCGGAGCCGGTCGCCGCGGCGCCTTCCGCGAGCGTCAACGAGAGGGAGGGCGGCGCCGTGTCGATCCGGACCGAGTGCGTCGTCACGGGCTCCGGGTTGCCGGCGCGGTCCACCGCCGAGACGACGAGCCGGTGGACGCCCGATGCGACGCGGGGCTTCCGCTCCGGCTCGAACGTCGCGGTCGGGACGTCCGCGTCGAGCGCGTACCGAAGGCTCGCGACCCCGGAGGTCGCGTCGACGCCTTCGAGCCCCACGACGACGGGCGACCGCATCCAGCCGTTCTCGCCCCGCGTCCCCTCGAGGACGACGCGCGTTGCGGGAGGCGTGTTGTCGAGGAACAGCATCGCTTCGCGGACGACCGTCTCGTTGTCGTTTGCGACGGTGAGCCGGAGGACGGCCCGGTCCGAGTCCGGGAATAGGCGCGTGTCGAGCTCGACCGGGTACCAGTCCCGGGCCGGCTCCGCGGACGCGTTCGTCGGGGTCGGGATGAACCACGTCGTGTTGAGGAGCGGGACCGTGAAATTCACGCCGTCCGTCGCGAGGTCGAGGCGGATCGTGACCTCGGGGTCGCCGCCCGCGGCGATCGGGACCGCGCCCGCCGCAAGGCGCACCGGGACCGCGCCCCGCACGCCGGCGCCGGGGACCGGGCTCACGATCGAGGCGACGAGGCT
>JBQTJL010000333.1:0-3373 GCA_052387135.1 Methanobacteriota archaeon
GTCGTCCGTCCGGCAACGAACAGGAGCAGAGCCCTCAGCCCGCGACGCACAGGAGTACGGCGCTCCGCCCGGCGCCGAAGGCGCCGCTCCGCCGTCAGACTTGCTTTCCCGGCGGCGGGGAAAGGACCACGTTCTTCACGATCTCGACCAACGCAAAGAGCGCGCCGAGCGCGAGCGTGTAGACCGCGATCTTCAAGACGAGGCCCGGATCGACGAACGGCTCGGCGCCGGGGCCCCAAGAGGCCGCGATCGCGAAGACCCAGAGGAGCCAGAAGACGGCGCTCACGCCATAGGTCAGGTTGATGAGGCTCCGGGCGACGACGGGCATCGCACGGGCAAACGTGGCCCCGGACTTAAGGCTTGCCGGGGGTCGTGCCCGGCGGGACGCGTCGGCGGAGGACCTCGATCGCCTTCTCGAGGTTCTTCGTGCGAAGGTCTTCCATCATCTTCTCGTAGAGGAGCGAGCGCACGACGCGGACGAAGTGCTCCGGCCGGAACGGCTTCACGAGGAAGTTGTTCACGAGGTCCTCGTTGATCGCGCGGAGCGTGATCTCGAGGTCCGGGAAGGCCGTGATCATGATCCCGGCGGTCCGCGGCGAGATCTTGCGGGCGGCCGTGAGGAGGTCCAGGCCGTCCATCTCGGGCATCCGGTAGTCCGCGACGAGCACGTCGATCGCGTCGTTCTCGATGAGCTGGAGGGCCTCGCGGCCCGAGCCCGCCGTGAGCACGCGGACGTCGACGATCTCCGATTCTAGGACCTCGCGGAGGGGGTCCCGGATGTCGGCCTCGTCGTCGACGACGAGTACCGTCTGCGGCTGGATCATGAGCGGGTCCACCACCACCGGCTGTTCATCCTTTCTCAGGTTCGTCCCCAAGGGGCATTGACTCTACGCCCTCCTTAAACCTTGGCAAGCGGGGGGATGCCGTCCCCCTCAAGACCCCCCGTCTTCGCCGGGACGACCAATCGTGCGTTTCCGCAGGAGCGCCATCGCGCGCTCGAAGCTTTCGTCCCGGAGGGCATCGATGCGGCGCTCGTAGAGGAGGGACCGGACGGTCTGGACGACGATCGCGGGCGTCAACGGCTTGAGGAGGAACCCCTGGACCTTTTCTTCGTTGATCGCGCGCGTCGCAAGCTCGACCTCGGGGAAGGCGGTGATCAGGATCCGTGGCGTCCAAGGGTCGAGTTCCCGCAGGCGCGCAAGGAACTCCAACCCGTCCATCCCGGGGAGCTTGTAGTCGACGACCGCGAGGTCGATCTCGGAGCGCTTCGCGGTGTCGAGCGCGTCCTCGCCGGACGGCTCCATCTGGACCTCGACGTGCGGCAGTTCGTGCTCGAGGAGCCCTTTCAGGCCCATGCGGATGTCCGGCTCGTCGTCGACGACCATGACCGTCTGACGGCGAAGCGCCAGCGGTTCGGGTCCTGAGGCGACCGTGAGCCTGCTTGTGGTTGCGGTTCGAACCACCCCCAAGGAGTGCCTGATGGACGGACTATTTCGCCCTTGGGTTGAAAGGTCCTCGCTAGGTTAGCCGCTTGCGTCCGTGCAACCGGACGGCTACGCGGATCTTGGGGCTCAAGTGAGGATCTCGCGGAGCCGCCCCGTCTTCGCCGCGAGCCGAAGTTCCTTCGCGATGCGCCGACCCGTGGAAAGGCCCGGCTCGATGAAGTCCGCGTACGGCGACCCGGAGATGAAGGGGTTCGTGCCCGCGACGATGCGGGCCGAGATCTCGAACACGCGGAACTCGAGCTGGTCCGTGACGACGGTCTCCAGCGCGAACGGGCCCCAGATCCCGCCGAAAAGCTCATCGGAGCGCTCGACGACCTTCGCGCCCATCCGGAACACCTCCGGAAGGAGCGATTCGCGGATCGTCATCGGGATGTTCCCCGTGACGACGAACGTCGGCTTGATGCCCATCCCGTCGAGCTCTTCGATCGAGCCCAGCCGGTGCGCCTCGTCGATGTTCGATTCGTCGCGGCGGTCGATCGAAAGGAGTTGGAGGCCGCCTCGGGCGAGCCGGTACCCGTCGCTCGCGATCGGCGAATAGAAGTAGTGGAGGTAGTAGCGCGTCCCGATCACGAACTCCTGGATCGTGTGGGGAAGGCCGGGGTCGACCTTCCGCTTGTACTCGTCGTACGACTTCGCGATGTAAAAGCCGCGCCCGCCCTTTGCGCCGTGGTACTTCACGATGACGGGCCGGTCGATCGTCCTCGGGTCCGTGACCGTGCGGGGCATCTTGATGCCGGCACCCTCGAGCCACTCGCGCGCCTTCTCCCGGTCGGACTCCCATTCGAGCACCTTGCGGTTCCCGTACGAGGGGACCGGGAGCTCGGCAAAGCGCGTCGCGCCGAGGTATTCGACGAAGCTTCCGTGCGGGATCAAGACCACGTTCTTCCGGCGGAGCGCCTCGACATGGTCCGAGATCTCCCGGTAGTCCTTGAGGAGGAGGAACTCGTCCGGTCGCGCGAGCGGGAACGCCTCGTAGTAGCGGGGCGTCTCGCCTACGGCGATGCCGAGGGTCCGGAAGCCCTCCTGCCGCGCGCCGTGGAAGATCTGCAGCGACGAATGAGAACAGGCGGTCGCGATCGTGATCTTCGACGGGTCATACCCGGAGAGTACGCGCGCGACGTCGAATGCCATTACCCCGTGAGACCACGCTCTTCATTTAACGTTTGCCCCGGCCGGGACGGGGGACCGGGAACGGGGCCCGAGGGACGAGGAAGGTCAGGGGACGACCACGCGGCTCGTGCCGTCCTCCGCCGTCTCGACGCGGAGGACGTGCTCCACGTGGTCCTTCACGTCTTCGATGTGCGTGACGAGGAGGATCTGGCGGAAGCGCCCTTGGAGCGCCGCGAGGGCGGAGAGGATCGCGAGGCGCCGCTCCTCGTCTTGGCTCCCGAAGACCTCGTCCAGCGCGAGGAACTGGAAATCGACGGAGCCGGCGCGTTCCGCGAGCGCGCCGCCCAGGGCGAGCCGGAGGCAGAGGTTCGCAAGGTCCCGCTCGCCGCCGGAGAACCGTTCGAGCGGGAACGCCTCGCCTTCGTCGAGGATCGAGAGCTCGTAGTCGTCGGAAAGCTCGCAGCCCGCGTACCGGCCTCGCGTCGTCTCGCGGAGGAGGTCGCCCGCGGCGCGGGCGAGGTTCGGCCGGATCCTGCCGATGAGATCGGTCTTGAAGTCGACGAGGAGGCCGGTCTCGCGGTCGCCGGCAAGACGCGCAAGGAGCCGCATCTCGGCGTCGCAGGCGGCGCGCCGGGCCTCGATCGCGCGCGCCTCCTCCTCTTCGCGAGCGAGGCGCAGCTCCTCGTCGGCGACGCGGGCGAGGTCGCCTTGGATCCGCGCCGCTTCGAGGCGGAGGGCCGCGAGACGGTCGCGGGCGT
>JBQTJL010000334.1:0-8963 GCA_052387135.1 Methanobacteriota archaeon
GGTCTCCCCCCCCCCCCCCGGGGGGGCCCGCCGCCCCCCCCCCCCCCCCCGTGCGGGGGCGGCCCCCCCCCCGGGGCGCGCGCCCCCCTCGCCGCGGGCGCCCCGGCGAAGCAACAGGTCGACCGTAGACGTGTGCTGGAACTTCGGGGCGGTCCCGAATCCGCCGTGGAC
Source organism: Methanobacteriota archaeon (assembly GCA_052387135.1). Classification (GTDB taxonomy): domain Archaea; phylum Thermoplasmatota; class SW-10-69-26; order JACQPN01; family JBQTJL01; genus JBQTJL01. The sequence goes on from JBQTJL010000334.1 coordinate 172, forward strand.
CGGATCGAAATGCGTGTAGGCGGCGTCCCGCACGCTCTGGATCGCGCGACGGGGGAGCGCGCCTTCGGCGCGCATCGACCGCGGGGCGATCGCCACGCGGATCCGTCTCGCCTGCTCGCGGACGTCGTCGGGCCGCTCGTGGAAGAACCGCGAGACCTCCCGGAGGAGCCGCGGGAACCCGGGCCGCCCGTGCGCGTCCTTCGGAGGAAAGTAGGTCCCGCCGAAGAACACCTCGCCCTCGGGCGTAAGGAACGCCGTGAGCGGCCAGCCGCCCTGCCCGGTGATCGCCGAGACGGCCTTCTGGTAGCGTGCGTCGACGTCGGGGCGCTCGTCCCGGTCGACCTTCACTGCGACGAAGAGCTCGTTCACGATCCGCGCCGTAGCCGGGTCCTCGTAGGATTCGTGGTCCATCACGTGGCACCAGTGGCACCAGACGGCCCCGATGTCGAGGAGCACGGGCTTCCCCTCCTTCTTCGCCCTCGCGAACGCCTCCTCGTCCCACGGGGACCAGTCGACCGGCTGGTGCGCGGCCTCGCGAAGGTACGGCGAGCGGGCGGAGGAAAGACGGTTCGGCACGGACTCCCGTAGGCGACGCGGGTTCATACGTCCTGCGGCCGAGATGCCGTCAGCGGATGCGCTTCTCCGCGCGGGCCTCGCCGCCGCGCTCGCCTTCGAGCGCGTGCCGGACCGCCGAAAGCAACGCCTCCCCGTCGAACGGCTTCGTGAGGAACTTCGAGACGCCGGCCTCGTTGATCGCCCGCACCGTGACCGCAAGGTCGGGGTACGCGGTCATGAGGATCCGGGGCGTCCTCGGCTGCATGCGGCGGGCGAGCGTCAGGAACTCGAGCCCGTCCATCCCGGGCATCCGGTAGTCGGCGACGATGAGGTCGAACCGCTCGCGGGACACGCGTTCGAGCGCGGCCGTCCCTCGGTCCGCCGTCGCGACCTCGGCGCCCGCGTGGCGCGAAAGGAGGACGTCTCGCACCGCCTCCAAGATGTCCCGCTCGTCGTCGACGACGAGGAACCGGAGGCGTCGGGACGAGCCCTCGGGGGGAGGATGCGTCGCGGCCACGCTCCGGCTTGGCCGCTCCCCCTTTATGGTCTTTTCTTGGGCCTGTCCGGTTTCTCCGCGGTGATGTAGGTCCATTCCGCCTCGAACCGGGCGGAGAGGACGCGGTCCACCGCGCGCCGAAGGAGGGCGAGGCGCGCCGAAACGTCGTCGGCCTCCGGGGGCCGTCCTTCCACCTTCTCGGAGCCTCCGGCCCAGCCGAGGATGCCGTCGTGGTAGACCGCGAGGAACTCGTACCAGTCGGAGGCCTTCACGGGGATCGCGCGGTGCTCGACCGCGCGGACGCGGAAGCCGGCGGTCTCGATCGCGTCCACGTAGGCCTCGATCGGCCGCACTGGGAGGAAGTGCTTGCGGCGGTGCGCGTCGTAGGCCGCGCGCCGCCGGGCGTCCGCGAGCGCCGCCCGGAACCGGCCGAAGGCGGGGTCGCCCAGCGCGATCTCGACCGCAGCGTCGTGCACCGCCTCGACGGTGTCGTCGATGATCCAGACCGCCTCCGTCCCCTGCGCCTGGGCTTGCGCGTGCGCCTGCCCTCGCCGGATGTTCCCCGACTGCACGTGGAGCGTGCCGCCGGGCGCGACGACGCGCGCCCACGAGGAGAGCGTGCCGGCAAGGTCGTAGTACAGGTGGATCGCGTTCGTCGACACGATCCAGTCAAAGCCGCGGGCAACGAGCGCGGGCGGCAGCACCTCGTCCACGTATTCGAGGCGGCCGAGTTCCTTCCGGTACCGGATGAGGCGGAACGCGACGCGGGGGTCTTCGCGGAACTTTTCGAGCGAGAGGCGGAGGAACTTCGGCGACGCGTCCACGTTCATCACCCCGACGTCCCGATCGCCGAGCCGCGAGACGAGCCGGTCGATGAGGATCCCGGTGCCCCCCGAATAGTCGAGGACGAGGTCGCCGGGGTCGAGCCCGCCTTCGAGCGCGTCCACGGTGGGGTCGAGGTTCGAGTACCAGCCGTGCCGTTCCACCGTATCGTACTTTACGGCGAGGTCCTCGAGCGGGCGCCGCGTCCAGTCCTCGTCGGGCACGCGAAGGACGCCGGGCGGCCAAGGGGCGCGCACGGTCCCGTTACCGCCCCTCGTCCCCTTTACGCTTGTCCCCGCGCGCCCGGAGCGGGATCACGAACGTGAACGTCGCGCCCTTGCCCGGCCCGCCCGATTCCGTGAAGATGCGACCGCCGTGGAGCTCGACGATGCTCCGCGCGATGAAGAGCCCGAGCCCCGCGCCCTGGACGCCCGTCTGGACCGCGTCGTGGACCTGCGTGAACGCCTGGAAGAGCCGTGCGGCCTGCTCCGGCGAGAGCCCGATCCCGGTGTCCTCGACGGCGACGCGGACGTCGTCCGCGTGCGGCTCGACGCGCATCGTGATCCGTCCCCCCTTCGGCGTGAACTTGATCGCGTTCGTCCCGAGGATGTCGACGACCTGCCCCAGCCGGACCGGGTCGCCGCGCGCAAACACCGGCCCGTCCGCGCCGGAGGCCGAAAGCGAGATCCCGGCCCGCGTCGCCTGCTCGCGGAGCGACTCGACCGAGAGTCGAACGACCTGCGAGACGTCGACGTCGGAGAGCTCCAGCGGGAGCTTCCCCGCCTGGATCCGGGTCGCCTCAAGGAGGTCCCGCACGAGGCGATGGAGGCGCTCCACGTTCCTCGTAAGGACCGTGAGCGACGTGCCGTCGCCGGACTTCTTCCGAAGGAGCGCGAGCTCGAGGAGGATCGAGGTGAGCGGCGTCGCGAGCTCGTGCGCCGCCGCGTTCATGAACTGGATCCGGAACCGGTCGAGGTCCTTCGCCATCGCGAGCTCGCGGCGCGAGGCGACCGCCTCGATCGACAGTTCCTCGACGCGCGCCCGGAGGACCGCGTACCGGAGGGTCCGCACGAGGGCCGGTCCCGTAAGCTCCCTCTTCGAGAGGTAGTCCTGCGCGCCGCTCCCGACCGCCCGCTCGCCGAGCGCCTCGTCGCCGCCCCCGGTGACGAGCACCACGGGGACGCGGCCCGAGACCTCGCGGATCCTCCGGAGGCCGTCCAGGCGCCGAGACGCGTCGTCCGGGACGTCCGGAAGCCCTACGTCGAGGAGCACGACGTCGATCCCCGGCGCCGCAAGCCGGGCCGTGGCGGCCGCGATCCGGTCCGTCCGGACCACCTCGAACTCGGCGGGCGCCGCCTCCTTGAGACGCTCCTCGACGAGGCGCGCATCGCCGGGATTGTCCTCGACGAGGAGGACTCGCAAGGGCGGTTCGGCCATCGGTCACTTCGGAGGGAGCCGGACGACGGAGAGCCAGAAGTCCTCGATCTGGCGCACCACCTCGAGGAAGCGGTCGAGGTCGACCGGCTTCGTGATGTAACAGTTCGCATGGAGGTCGTACGTGCGCACGACGTCCTCCTCCGCCTTCGACGACGTAAGGATCACGACGGGGATCCGCTTCAGTTCCGGATCCGCCTTGATCTCGGCCAAGACCTGTCGGCCGTCCTTTCCGGGGAGATTCAGGTCGAGGAGGACCACGTCCGGCCGCACCGCGTCCCGGAACGAACCTTGGCGCGTGAGGAACGCCATCGCGTCGGTGCCCGTGCCGACGACGTGCAGCCGGTTCCGGACCTTCGCCTCGCGGAGCGCCTCCTTCGTGAGCCGCACGTCGCCCGGGTTGTCCTCGACGAGCAGGATGTCGACCTCGTCCAATGTGGTCCTTGCGGTCATGCTGTCGCCCCGTCGCCTGGGACTTTGAAGAAGAAGGTGGAGCCCTTTGAAGGTTCCGATTCGACCCAAATGATTCCCCCGTGCCGTTCCACGATCTTGCGGCATAGGGCGAGGCCGATGCCCGTGCCCGGATACCGGTCGCGGGGGTTCACCCGGGCGAAGACCTGAAAGATCTTCGGCAGGTCCGCGGCCGCGATGCCGATCCCGTTGTCGGAGACCGAAAAGACCCACGAGTCGTCGTCCCGGCGGGCGGAGACGTGCACGCGGGGCGGGACGCCCTCCCGGCGGAACTTTACCCCGTTCCCGACGAGGTTCTGCAGGAGCTGGACGAGCTGGCCGTGGTCGAACCGGATCACCGGAAGCGGGTCGGACGAGACCGTGCCGTGGGACTCCTCGATCGCGAGCGCGAGGTTCTTTTGCGCGGCCGCGAGCGCTTCTCCCGCGGCGACCGGCGCGGGCTCCTTGCCCTTCCGCGTCACGCGCGAGTACTCGAGGAGGTCGTTGATGAGCTGTTGCATCCGCTTTGCGCCGTCGACCGCGAACGCGATGAACTCGTCCGCCTCCGGCGCGAGCTTCCCCTTGTACCGGCGCTCGAGGAGCTGCGTGTAGCTTGCGACCATCCGCAACGGCTCCTGGAGGTCGTGGGAGGCGACGTAGGCGAACTGCTCCAGTTCTTCGTTTGAGCGCCGGAGCGCGTCCGCGGTCGCCTCGAGGCGCCGCTGCGCTTCGCGCCGCTCGGTGATGTCGCGGACCGCCGCCATCACGAGGAACCCGCGCGGACCCTCGTGGGGGGCGAGCGCGATCTCGACCGGGAACACGGTCCCATCCTTCTTCACGGCGGCAAGGTCGAGCCCCACGCCCATCTCCCGCGCGCGGGGCTCCCCGACGAAGCCTTCCCGGTGGCCGACGTGCGCGGCCCGGAGCCCCTCCGGGACGAGGGCCTCGACCCGGCGCCCCTCGAGCTCGGCCGTGTCGTAGCCGAACAGCTCGTGGAACTTGCGGTTCACGCGCACGATGCGTCCGTCCCCGTCGACGATGACCGTCGCGTCCGGCGCCGACTCGAAGAGCACCCAGAACCGGGCCTCGAGCTCGAGTCGGCTCCGGACGAGCTGGTCCGTCATCCGGTTCATGGTCCGCGCGAGGTCGCCGAGCTCGTCGGAGGTCGCAACCGTCGCGCGCCGGCCGAGGTCCCCCGCGGCGACGGCGGTCGCGGCTTCCGTAAGGTCGAGGACGGGCCGCGTGAAGGTCCACGCGAAGACGAGGGCAAGGAGGACGACGCCCATCGAGAGGCCAGCGACGACCGCGGCAAGGAGGACCTGCAGGTCGCGGATCGGAGCGAACGCGACCGCCCGCGGCACGCGGGCGACGAGGGCGAACCCGGGCGGATCCACGGACCGGGTCGCTGCGAGCACGGCGACGCCGTCGGCCGTCTCGGATTCGCGGAGCACCTGCTCGTCCCCCGAAAGCGCCGCCGCAAGCGGCGTGCCGGGAGCCACGACGGCGGGCTCGCCTTGAAGCGCGACCGGCAGCAGGTACTTCAAGGCCCCGGTCTCGTCCCGGACGACGAGCACGATCTCGCGGGGGCCGAGCCCGGCCGCCGACCCCACGCGGGTGAGCATGGGGGCAACGTCGGATTCGAGGAGGGCCCAGCCGAGGAACGTGCCGTCAAGGAGAAGCGGCGCCGACGTCGCGACCGCCGTCGCGCCGGGAGCGGGCGCCGAGATCCCGACCACCGCGGCGACGTCCCCCGGGCCTCGCCGGCTCGCGGCAAGGAGCGCGGCTTCGGGCGGCGTTTCGCGGGTCGTCGCGACGGCGCGGGCCTCCGGATCCACGACGGTGACCGCAACGAGGCCGGGTCCCTGCACGGCCGCATCGATGATCGCCTGCACGGACGCGCGGGCCGCGGGCGTCCCGTTCGCCGTAAACTCCCGGAGGTCCTGCCGAAGGCGGAGCCGCGTCGCGAAGGTGCCCGTTTCGTCGAGTCGACCGGCGAGGAACCCTTCGACGTCGCGTTCGGCGCCCTCGGCGACCGTCGCGAGCTCGCGCGAGATCGCGTCCTCCAACGCGCGCTCCGTGATGAAGTACGTCGCCGCCCCGACGACCGCGAGCGGGACGATGGAGACCGAGACCAAGACGAGGAGCAGCTTCGCGTTGATCTTCACGCGACCCGCCCCGACGGACCTTCGGAGGGAAGCCCGAAGCGCGCGCGGACCCATGCCGGAGGCTCGAAGGCGATGAGCGTCACGAGCGCGGCGGACAGGCTGATGAGACGCGACGCAAGCTGCCATGCGGTGCTCTGGCTGAGTCCCGAGACGGCCGCCGCGATCGCGGACCCGAACCAGACGAGGATCGCGAGCGAGACGATGGTGCCCCGGAACCGCTCGGTCCGGTCCCGGTCCCGGAGCGAGAGGGCGAGGTTGCCCTCGGCCGCGACGAGCTGGGGAAGGACGAGGAGAAGGAGCACGACGACGAGCGACCCCGTCGTCTGGTCCTCGTAGTCGAGCGCGACGTTCCACTCGTTCTCGCGGATCCCGACGGCGTGCCACGAAAGAAGGGCCTGCGCGATCACGAGGTAGTTCAGCGCGTAGAGACCGACGAGCGCGGCGCCCAAGGCGCGCGGCCGCCAGACCTTCGCGATGAGATAGTAGAGGAGGCCCCAGAGCGCGACGAGGACGATCGCGAGCGCAAGGTACGATTCGATGAGGAAGAGGCCGAGCGTCAGCGCGTCCGCGAGCGCGAGGATCGTGACGAGCCCGCCCAACGCCGTGCTCCCGGCAAGGCCGTACCACCAGAGCGCGAACATCGTCTGGTCGAAGCGGCGGTCGAGCGGGACCCGCTCCCTCTGCGCGCGGCGGCCCACGGCGACAAAGACCGTCGCCGAAAGGAGCGCGAGCAGGGCCCCGGCCGATAACGTCGCGGCGGACATGCCGGGCGCGCCACCGACCCGCGGGAAGATGAACCCTTCTACTTTCCTAGCCCCGGAAGGCCGGGCGCTTCGTAAGGCGCATCGGCAGGGGAAGCGGCGCCTTGGGGAGCCCCTCCTGCCGGGCCGCGATTTCCTTCTCGAGGTCGGCCACCCCCATCTCGCGCTGCCCTTCGCCCCGGACCCGCACGGCAAGACGCCCCGAGGCCGCCTCCTTCTCGCCGTAGACGACGATGAGGGGCACCCATTCGGTCTCGGCGTCCCGGATCTTGCGGCCGATGCCTTCGACGCGGTCGTCCACGTCGGCACGGCACGCCAACTTCTCGGCGGCCTGCACGCAGGCCGGCACATGCTGGTCGGACACCGGAAGGAAGCGGACCTGCGTCGGCGCGAGCCAGAACGGGAACCCGGTCTTCTCGTTCCGTTTCGCCTTGATTGCCTGCTGTTCGAGGAGCGCGTAGACGTTCCGGTCGATCGAGCCCGAGAACGACGCGTGGAGCACGAGCGGCCGGTGCTTCGCGCCGTCCTCGCCCGTGTACGCGATGTCGAACCGCTCCGCGTTCTCGACGTCGATCTGCACCGTCGACAGCGCCGAGGCCTTGCCGGACGCGTCGTTCACGTTGAACTCGAACTTCATGACGAAGTAGAAGAACCGGTCCTTCCACATCTCGATCAAGATCGGTTTTCCCATGAGCTTCGCAAGGAGAACCGCGAAGTCGCGGTTCGCCTCGTAGAAGTCGCGGACGAACCGGACCCCCGCCTCGTACGGGACGCCGAGGTCCCGCATCCAGCGCTGCGACACCTTGAACTGCTCCAAGAACTCGTACTTTGCCGCCTCCATGTCGGCGGTGAGCGTGTGCATGTCCGGCATCGTGAACGTGCGGAGGCGCCGGAGCCCCGTGAGCTCGCCCCGCTGCTCGCGGCGGAACGAGTAGTGGGTGAGCTCGTAGACGCGGAGCGGCAGGTGCCGGTACGAGATCGTCGCGTCGTGCATGATGAGATACTGGCCGAAGCACGCGGCAAACCGGAGGAAGTACTCTTTCTCGTCCGACTTGATCGTGTACTGGCGCGCCGGGAACCGGTTCAGGTACTTTGCGAGCGCAGGGTGCGCAAAATCATACATGATCGGCGTCTCGACGCGGACGCCGCCGTACGAGGCGACGAGGTCGGAGACGTGGGTCTCGAGGAGCCTTTTTATGAGCTGGCCCTTGGGGTACCACCGGAAGTTCCCGGGATCCGAGCCGGGCTCGTAGTCGACGAGCTCGAGCTCCTGCATGAGGCGGACGTGCGCGGGCGCCTCCTCGGCCTTCCGCGTCCCTTGCGTCTCGTGGAGGTACAGGTTCCGGAGCCCGTCGTGACCTTTGAAGTCGAAATCCTTCCCGGGCGTGAGCGTCCCGTCCGGCGTGAGCACGAACCACTCGGATCGAAGCTCCTTCTCTTTCTTCAGCGCCTCGCTCGCCGCGGGTTCCTCGCCCTCCTTCCGGTGCACGGCGACCGGCGCCAGGGCCCCGGCCGCGCCCTTCTCGAGGCGCGCGACGGTCCGCGACAGTTCGGCCAACGGGTGCCCCTTCGCCCGCATCGAGAACGCCTTGTAGTACCCGAACGGCACAGCAAGGACCGAAAACCCGGCGGCTGCGGTCGCCTTCTCCAAGAGCCCGCCGATCTCGCGCGCGGCCTGCGGCTTCGCGAGGTTCCCCGAAAGGTGGGCGTACGGGTACAGGACGACGTTCTTCGTCTTCACCTGGTTCGTCACATCGACGACGTTCGCGACCGCCTTCTCGACGATCGACTCGGGCGTCTGGGCGTCGTCGGCCTCGACGCTGTAGAAGACGACGAGCGCCTCCTCCATCCGGCCCTTCTGGCGTTCCGGCGGCAGCGCCTCGACGCCCTTCAGCGCCGGCTTCTTCACCTCGTACTCGATGAAATCGCTGTGGATGAAGAGGAGCTTCACAATCCCGAACGCCCGTCTCCTTATTTCTTAGCTCCGGCGTTCGGGATGGGGATCGCGGCCTTCGCTTCGCGGAGGTCGCGATGCGAACGGGTGACGAGTAAGACGCCGACGACGAGGGCCGAGCGACGCCCGCAGGGCGGATGGCGACGGGATTTTCG
>JBQTJL010000335.1:0-5546 GCA_052387135.1 Methanobacteriota archaeon
TCCGACCTCGCCCTGCAGCACAAGTTGAACGCGATCGCGGACGCGCTCGCCGACTTCATGGAGAAGGCCGACCCGGAGCTTCGCAACGACATCCGGGAACTGAAGGACGCGGTCGGGCTCGAGCGGAGGCAGGGCGCGGACGAGGGCGATTAAGGCCGGGCCGGAGGCGGAGAGGCGAGGGAAGCCGGCGAGGAGGGCCGACGCCGTCGGGGGAGCATTCGAGGCCGGGTCCGAAGTCCCATCGCCCCGCAAGCGACGACGCTGGGGGGAAGACCGAATCTCCCCCCCAGACCCCCCCTCCTAGATGGGCCCGCCCAGATTCGAACTGGGGACCTCCTCCATGTCAAGGAAGCGTCATAACCGGACTAGACCACGGGCCCGAACTGGCAGGGGGTGCGGGGCGACGACGACGAACCGGGAGGCGAAACCGCCTCGGGTCTGTCCTCGTCGGCGCGTCACCTGCGCGGACGTCGCAAACCCCGTTTTCCATATATATCTTCCGCGCCGCGACTTCAGCGTTCGCGTGTTCGGGTCCGGGGCCCCTCCGGCGAAGACGGCGCAGGCGTCGGCGGGCCCTGCATCGGCGCGGGTGCGGGGAGCGGCGGCAGCGTCGAGACGCCGTAGGTCGTCGCGTCGGACCCTTCGCGGATCCCCTTGGTGGCGGTGGCCTCGACGCGGTAGGTCCCGTTGAGGAGGTCTGTCGGGAAGTCCGCAAGGCCCAAGAGCGCGAGGCATCGCGTGAGGATCCCTTGCGGGATCGGGAACGTCACGCGGCCCGAGGCGTTCGTCGTGCCGGTCGCGTTCCAGGCCGCGCAGGACGTAAGTCCGAGGACGGCGTCCACGGTCTCGTTGCCGGAGTAGTATCGCACCGTGAGGTTCACGGCCGCGCCGTCGGCGACGGACCCGTTCGTGAAGGAAACGTCGACGTTCGCGACGGCCTGCTCGAGGATCCAGTAGTCGGACTGCGTCATCGACACATCGACGACGAGCCCGACCGGCGCGATGCCGGTCTCGCAGACGGGTTCCGCGGTGACCTGCAGTCGGTCGAGGAAGACGGCCGAGTCGAGGATGTGGTCGCCTTGGTCGAAGATCGACAGGTAGACGGCGTGGGTCCCCGCGGTCACCGGGGTCCGCGCGCGAAGGAGCGCGGTCGCCCCGTCGTACGTGGTGCCGGCCGCGTTCGCGGCGGTCATCGTGGCCGCGCCGGCCGAGTTGATGCTGATCACGTCGCCGTTCTCGTCGAAGGCGAAGTTGTGGGGCGCGCTGATCGCGCTTCCGTTCGTCGTCCAGTCCGAGACGTCGAGTTCGGCGATGAACGCGTCGTTGAAGGAGGTCCCGACCCATTCCGGGTACTCATCGGAGAGGAACCGGAAGTCGAGCGCGAGGCAGTTGCCGCCCTCGGGGACCGTGACGTTCACGCGAAGGACGGTGACGTCGTAGTCCGTGTTGCCGCGGAAGTTCGGTCCGCCCACGTTCGCACCGCTGCCGCCGGAGTCGTTCGGGTCGTCCGCGAGCGCCGCGTCGCCGGACGTGAGGACCGCGTACGTCGGGCCCGACGTCGGGAAGTCCGCGAGCGGCTTCGAGTAGACCGCGTTCGGGACGCCGAGCGGCGGATAGGTGATGCAGTCGGCGCTCGCAACGAGGCTCGCCGGAGCGGCCATCGCAAGCGCGAGCGGCAGGGCCGGGCACGCGGACGCCTCGGAGGGGTCGAACTCGCTCGTGCAGTCCGGATCCGCCGGGTAGTCGGTGAGGTTGTCGGCGTCGTTGTCGAGGCCGTCGTTGCACTCGCCGGGAGGCGCGTTCCATTCGTCCGGATCGTTCGCGTCCGTGCACCCGGGGTCCGCAGGGTAGTCGGTCAGGTTGTCCGCGTCGTTGTCGAACCCATCGCTGCACTGCGCCGGAGGCGGAGGCGGCGGATCCCACTCATCCGGGTCGGTCGCGTTCGTGCAGCCCGGATCGGCCGGATAATCGGTCAGGTTGTCGCCATCGTTGTCAAAGCCGTCGCTGCATTGCGCCGGCGGAGGATTCCACTCGTCGGGGTCGTTCGAATCGGTGCAACCGGGGTCCGCCGGGTAGTCCGTGAACGTGTCCCCGTCGTTGTCGAACCCATCGCCGCATTGGACCGGGGGCGGGGGTGGCGAGTTCCATTCGTCCGGGTCGTTCGCATCCGTACAGCCCGGGTCCGCGGGATAATCCGTGAGATTGTCGCCGTCGTTGTCGAACCCGTCGCTGCACTGGGCAGGCGGTGGCGGTTGGGCCGCGCCGGACGGAGCAAACGACACGCCAATGACGATGCCGAGCACGATGAGGAAGACCCGCTTCATGAACCAGCCTCCGGGTCCGAACGGCTCCATCGATTCTAAAGCTTGCGGGAATCGATGCTGCGCCGCTTCTTATACCGGAAGGCTTCGAGGAGCCCTTTCGACTTCACGAACTCCCACGCGATCGTGGCCGGCGTCGCGTCATAGAATTTCGTCCCATATCTCTTGAGCCGAGCCTCGTCGACCTCGGCGCCGAGGCCGGGGGCCCGGGGGACCTCGAAGTGGCCCTTGTCGTCGAGCGCGAGGGGCTCGCGAAGGATGCCGTCGCGGACCTCCCGCGGCCAGCCCGGCTCGTCGTGCGGCCACTCCAACGGCCCGCGCGAAGACGTGGCGCCGAGGATGTGCGCGTTGTACAGGAGCCCGATGCCGGAAGTCCACATGTGGGGCGCAAAGCCGAGCCCCCGCCTCTCGCACTCGCGCGCGACCGCGAGGCTCGTCTCGGCGCCGCCGCAGAGCGTGGCGTCCGGCTGGTAGACGTCGAGGCACCCCTTCTCGATCATGGGTTCGATTTCGTGATAAAGGCCCGCAAGCTCGGCGCCGGCGATCGGGACGAGCTTCTCGGCGCGAAGCTTTGCCATCGCGTCGAAGTCGCGCATGTCGAGCGGTTCTTCGAGCCAGACGCACCCGAGCTCGCCCGCGGCCTTGGCGTACGCGCGGGCGCGGTCGAGGTCCCATCGTGCGGCGGGCCCGGTCGCCGTCACGAACCAGCCTTGGTTCGCGTCGACCGCGAACCGGATCCCCTTTTCGTCCGCGGCGCGGGCCGCGGCCCGCAGGGCTTCGAGGTCCTTCTCGAGCGTCGGCGCGTGGGCGCGGAATTTCACCATCGAGGTTCCGTCGGCTACGGCAAGCTCCGCCTTCGCCGCGGCGTTCTCGGGCGTGGTGGTCTCGCCGGTCGACGTGTACGCCTCGACCCGGCGCGGGGAGCCGCCGAGGATCGTCGCGACCGGTTTTCCTTCGAGTTTTCCCCAAAGGTCGAGGAAGGCCGCTTCGATCCACGGGTTCCGCCACCCGAGGAACGAGGCTTCGCGGATGCGTTGGCGCACCGTCGCAAGGTCGTCGACCGCCACGTCGAGAAGGTACGGCCCGAGAAGCACGCCGAGACCCTGCCGCTCCCGGTTGAACGCAGGGCCCGCGGCGACGCCGGCCCTCCCGTCTTTCGTGAAGATCCTCAGAAGCGTGAATCGGTTCTCGGTCTGCGGATACGCCGGAAGCCACGACGGGAAGAACGGCTTCGGCGTCGGGACCTCGACGTGCCAGAGCTGAAGGCGGGCGACCTTCACGGGGGACGTACGACCCTCGGCGGTTATTATCTGTTCCCCGCGTCAGGGGTCGAAGCTCGGGAGCGGCGTCGTCTCGGAGAAGCGTACGACCTCGAACCACGCCTCGTTCTCGTCGAGCGCGGTCGGTCCCACCGTGGCGACGCCGAGCTCGCGGCCGCCGAACACGAATGCGCCGCCGTCCGAGCCGGACTCCGTTCCGTTCCACCAGACGGCCGAGGTCTTGCTCCGGGCCGATGGGAGGCGGAATGGCGTCGGCGTGAGGACGTCGAGCGCGGGATCGTACTTCAGGATCTCGTCGGAGCCTTTGAGGTTGAGGCGATTGCCGCCGAACAGGTAGAACACCTCGCCGGAATAGACGACGGAGAGGTCTTCGACCGGATCGGGAAGCGTCGCGTTCATGGTGAGGAACGAGAGGTTCTGCGGATTGAATCGGAGGATCTGGTTGCTTCCGGCGCCCCCGAAGACGAACGCGTGCGTCCCGTTCCAGCCGGCCGCCGCCCTTCGAAGGCCCTGCGGGAGGAGCGCGCCGAGGTCGGCCGCGGTCTCGTTCACGGGGTCGAACCGCGTGACGACGCGGCTCGGGCAGCCGCCGACGAGCCGGCAGCCCCCGAAGCTGTAGATGTGCTGCCCGGTCCAGACCGAGGCTGCGACGCTGAAGCCGGTCGGGAGAAGCGTCGGCAAGACCGTGAGGTTGTCCGTGTCGGGGTCGTAGCGCACGATGCGACGGTGGGGGCAGCCCCAGTGGGGTCCAGTGAACCCCGACGTACAGCCGCTGAGAGTGTACGCGATCCGACCGGTCCACGCGCCCGACGTGTGGTAGAGCCCCGTCTCCAGCGTGGAATTCATCCGCTGGATCGTGTCGTTCACGAGATCGTATCGGAAGATGGCGGACGTCTCGATGCAACCGAGGGCGTCGCAGGTGCCCCCGCCGAACATGAGGTATGCGTCGGTGCCGTTCCGGTACGTGACGCCGTTCATCACCCTCTCGGGAAACCGGGCTCCCATGACCTCGACGCGCCCGACCGGCAGTTCGGTGACGGCGACGGCGGGGAACGCGAGCACGGACGCCAAAGTGATCGCGACGAGGAGCCTCCCCTGCATGAGGCTCGCACGGACGTGCCGCCGCTTAAGTTTTCACCGTGTCGGGAAGCGTTCAGTAGTCGCCCCACACGGCGACCGCGCCGTCGCCCGCGAGCTCGTCCGCGGTCTCGATGAACGCGTGGGCCCACCGGAAGGCGAGCCAGCGCCATGCGGCATACCCGCCGAGCAGCGCTCCATCCAAGACCAACAAATACGGCGCCAATATTGCGCCCGCATCGTGGCCCATCCAAAGAAGCGTGAAGAGGCTCGTGTTCGCGGAGAACACCGTCGAGACGAAGAGCGCTTGGAGCACGAGGTGGCTCGGGCCCTTCCCGTGCGCGAGGCGGTCCACGTCGAGGAGGCCCGCCGCGGCGGTCGCGAAGCGCATGTAGCGGGTCCACATCGTGCGGAGCCCGCGCGTGATCCCGTCGAGGACACGATGCGCAACGAAGAGCCCCACCACGAATCCGACGAGGAGGGCCCCGAGATAGAACCGGACGTTCCAGCCGAACGAGGCGACATCCGAGAGTTCGGCAAGGAAGTAGCCGAGCCAGCCGACCGGGAGGAGCCATGCGAGACTCCAGACGCTCTTTCGTTCCTCGTGCTGGGTGATCCGGACGAAGCTCTCCGCTAGACCGCGAGGCATGTTGTCCCCTCCTTTGGGCGATGGGTACGACGCTGATGGGCGCCTCCGCCATATCAAAGAATCTAAAGCGTCGCCTGTACACGCATCTGGGAAAAATCCTAAATGGTGGGCGGGCCACGGACGCGGCGGGGGAAACCTCGTGGCCGTGGTCTCCGAACGAATGCCCATCGAACTCCTTCGCGCGAACCTGCTCTCGCATCTTGAACGAAACCCGGGCCA
>JBQTJL010000336.1:0-9169 GCA_052387135.1 Methanobacteriota archaeon
GACTACAACGAACGACGACCCATGAGACGACTCGGCTGGAAAACGCCCAAAGAATATTACGAGGAAGTGACCACGAATGCAACGTCAAACTGAGACCGACGTGTGCAGACGACCGGGTCGCCTACCAGTTTCTCGGCGGTGCCCAACCCTCAAAGCCGGGCCCGCGCCAGACCACCTCTCGTGATCCCATGAACGAGACCTGCGCGGCCTGCGGCGTCGAGGGCGAGTCCGAGAAGGCCGGGACGGGGGTCCGGTCCGTCGCCCGGGTCGGCCCCGGGGCGGTCCTCGACGAGGTCGCCCTCTGCGAATGGTGCCTCCAGCGGCGGAGCGCGAAGGCGTGGATCCGCGCGAGCCCGCTCGGGTCCCGCGTGCTCGCGGCGCTCGGGCGCCGCGAAGACCCGGTCGCCGGCCGCTACGCGTACGTCACGGACGACCGCGACGTGCGGCTGATGCGCCTCCGCACCGACTGGATGCACCGGCACGCGGCCGCCCCGTCGCGGTGACGGCGGAGCGCCGGCCTAGCCTCGCCTCGCCGCTCCCCGCGGGTAGAGCGACTTCCATTCCCAGTCCGTCCCGGGCCGGGGCGACACCCCGAGTCCTGCGTCCTCCGGCGGCTGGATCTCGCCTTTCTCGATCCGGGCTCCGACGAACGGGTCGTTCGACGTAAGGTACGCTCCGTCGAGGTCGACGAAGTCGGCAAGCCCCGCAAGATGGCTCGCGGCCGTGATCGAGAGCGAGGACTCGATGTTACAACCGAGCATCACGCGAAGGTCGCGCTCGCGCGCGGCCTTCATCATGCGGAGGGCTTCGAGAAGGCCTCCGCATTTCATGAGCTTCACGTTGATCCCCGAACAGGAGGACGCGACCCGTTCCACGTCCTCGTGCCGAAGCACCGCCTCGTCCGCGAAGACGGGGATGTCGGTCGCACGCGTCACGTCCCCGAGCCCCCGAAGGTCGGCCGCGCGGACCGGCTGCTCGATGAGCTCGACCTCGAGCCGGGCAAGGAGCGGAAGGATGCCTACGGCGCGGCGGGCCGACCAGGCTTGGTTCGCGTCGACCCGGAGCCGGACGCCCGGCGCCGCGGCCCGGACGGCGCGGATGCGCTCGTCGTCACCCGAGGCCGCCCCGAGCTTCACTTTGAGCGCCCGGAACCCCTCCGCGACGTAGGCCGCGGCCTCGGCCGCCATCGCCGACGGCGTCCCGAGGCTCACGGTGGTCGACGTGGGTCGTGCCTCGGGGCGGACGCCGAGCAAGCGGTGGACCGGGACGCGGCGCGCGCGGGCCTCGAGGTCGAGAAGCGCCATCTCGAGCGCGGCGAGGGCGGCCGGTCGCCGCGCGGCGGGCTTCCGGCGGCCTTCCTCTTCGTGGAGCCCTTCGAGAAGGTGGCGGCCTTCGGCAGGGTCCAGCGTCTCGAGCCGCCAGAGGACGGTCCGAAGGAACGTCCGGCTCATCGTGAGCCCCTCGCCGGTCACGGCCTTCGCGGGGCTCGCCTCGCCGTACGCGGTCTCCGACGCCTCCCGGGAGCCGGGAGCGGGGAGCCGGGAGCCGGGAGCGGACCCTGCGGCCCCTTCCCCGCGTCCCGTTCCGGCCGCCCGCTTCCCGCTTCCTGCTTCCGTCAAACGGATGTGCAGCACGGGCACCTCCTCGACCGCGCCTCGGCTGATCCGGAACGTCTTCTTGAGCGTCAGTCCGAAGGACGCCGCTTCGAGTTCCACGTTATCCCTTCTCGAGACCTTTCGCGGCTTCGAGGATCGCGTCGACGAGCGTCCCCGCCCCGTACCGCACCGGGTCCGTGCAGGGGAGGTTCGTGTCGGCCTCCTGCCGCTTGATCTCGGAATCGATCTCTTCGTCCGTCATCCCGGGCCCCATGAGCGCCACGCCCACCGCGCGGCCGCCGGACACGTTCGCCATCATCGCCTCCGCGAGCCGGATCTCCTCGGAGGGCGAGAGGACGCGGAAACCCGGGAACGCGGTGCGGTGCGGGCGCCGCGGGTCGTGGGATACGACGATGAAATCCGGGAAGGATCCGTGGAGCAGGGACAACGTGACCCCGCTGTAGGCGGGATGCGCGAGGGTCCCTTGTCCTTCGACCACGATGAGCTCGGCGCCCTTCTTCGCGCACTTCAAGACGAGCTCCTCGGCCGCGCCGGCCGCAAAGTCGGACACGATCGCGTCGATCGGCGCTCCGGCGTCGCAGCCGATCATGATGCCGGTCTGGCCGGTCGCGGCGAACATCGCCTTGACTCCGCGTTCGCGCGCGGCGCGCACGATCTCGACCGCGGTCGTCATCTTCCCGGACGAGCAGTCGGTCCCGTGCGTGTAGACGACGGGGCAGGCGACCTTCCGCGCTTCGCCGGTCGCGATGCGACGCTTCCCGGTGAACCGGCGCACGTCCACGATCTTCGCGCGGTGCTTCTTCGAGAGGCGCGCGAACTCGGCGTCGTCCGCGAGGAAGGCGTGGAGGCCCGAGACGACCTTGAGACGGTTCGAGAGCGCGAGGCGGATGTCGCGGCGCCAGTCCGAAGGCAGGGCGCCGCCCACGGGCGCGATCCCGATCGCAAGCCCCTGCGGACGATACGCCATCGCCTCCCGCATCGACGCGACGATGGGGATGCCGTGGCCGATGTCGTGGAGGTATTTGTCGCAGGTGTCCCCCGCCTTCGACCGGTCGATCACGGCGACCACCTTGTCCCGCCCGTACCGGATGATGCTCGTCCCGGTCTTCGACGTGACCGGCCCGAGCTTGTCGTGGGCGAGGATCGCAAGGCGCACGGCGCGCCATTAGCATGGGTAGTATTAAGGCAGAAGGTCAGAATCCCGATTCGTGGCCGCAAAGCGCCGGACCGAGGACCGGACCGAGGGCGGGCCCGAGCCCCCGTACTCGGTCCTCCGCGACGACGGGTCCGTCGAGAAGGCCCACGAGCCGGAGCTTCCCGACGCGGACCTCCTTTCGATCTACGAAACGATGGTCCTCGTCCGGACGCTCGATGCGCGGATGATGAACCTCCAGCGCCAAGGCCGCATCGGGTTCTACGGGACGACGACGGGAGAAGAGGCCGCGGTCGTGGGCTCCGGCGTCGCCTTCCGCCCGACCGATTGGGTGTTCCCCGCGCTCCGCCAGGGCGGCATCCTGCTGCACCGCGGCTTCCCGCTGGAAAAATACGTGGCACATCTTTTCGGGAACGACCTTTCGGTCGAGCGCGGCCGCAGCATGCCGTGCCACTATTCCGACCGCGCGTACCACCAGGTGTCGTGGTCGAGCTCGATGGCGACGCAGCTTCCGCACGCGGTGGGCGCGGCGTACGCCTCCCGGTACCTCGGGCAGGACACCGTGATGGCGGCCTACCTCGGCGACGGGGCGACCTCCGAGTCCGACTTCCACGTCGCGATGAACTTCGCCGGGGTCTGGAAGGCGCCGGTCGTCTTCGTCTGCCAGAACAACCAATGGGCGATCAGCGTGCCCTTCTCGAAGCAGACCGCGAGCAAGGACGTCGCGGCGAAGGCCCGGGCCTACGGGTTCCCCGGCTGGAAGGTCGACGGGAACGACGTCCTCGCGGTCTACGGCGCGACGAAGGCTGCGGTCGACCGGGCCCGGGCGGGAGAAGGACCCACCCTGCTCGAGGCCGTGACGTACCGGATGGGCGGCCACTCGTCGAGCGACGACCCGACGCGGTACCGGTCCGCCGACGAGGTCGAGGCGTGGGGACGCCGCGATCCGATCCCCCGCTTCGAGCGCTATCTTGCCCGGCGCGGGCTCTTTTCGCCGAGCGTCCGGGAATCGCTCGAAGGCAAGCTCAACGACAGGATCGGGGCCGCGATCGAGAAGGCGGAAGCCGCGCCCGCGCCGCCCGCGCGGACGCTGATCGAGGACGTCTACGCCGAGGTCCCGTGGCACCTTGCGGAAGAGTTCGAAGCGGCCGGTTCCGACGAATAAACTTGAATGCATCCGGCTTTACAGCGGGTGTTCTTGGCGAATCCGGTCGGCGGCCGTGATGTGTTCGTCGGCGCGTGAAACCCGTGGCCATGTCGGCTGAGACGGCGTTCGCGACGTCGTGTAATTTCGATTTCCGCCCCCCTTGGGGTGTTAAGGATGGACCTTGATTCTCATATCTATTCGTTGCCCTTGGAAAAATTCGGCGGAATCCGTTCCGCCGTTGCCCCGACACGCCAAAGCTTTTTGAAGGCCGGACGCCTTGCGCTAATCGTCTTCCTTGGGAGGAAGCGGGTTGGTCGGTTTGCAGTCTCCAAAGACAGTGCAGCCAAACGTCGAAGGGAACCGGGTCGTCCGGTTCGAACCGTTCACGATCCACGAGACCGCATTCTCCACGCCGGGAGCCCTTGAGGCCGGGCCGCAGATCCTGCGGAACGTGCCGTGGGACTCCTTCGAGTTCCGGGTGTCGGAACGCGCGCCGGTCCTCGTCCGCGTCGCAAAGCTCGAGTCTCTCGCGGAGACGCTTCGCGACGTCGACGTCGCGGCCGTCGAGCAGGCCGTGCACACGGGTCGGCTCGAGCGGTGGGTGGGAGACACGCTCTCCGACCGGGCGCTCGCCCGGGAGGTCGCGGGCCTCCGCAGCCTCGGAAAAATGGGGGAGGCGCTCCGCATGCTCCTCTACTCCGTGGTCCGTGGCCGGTTGCAGGAACTCGGGGCATCGCCCCGCTGAAAGGTCAAGAGGTCGAGAAACATGGCAACGCAGAAAAAAGGCCGCTCGGGAACGCGGCACGAAGGGGACGAGTCCCCATTGGGTTCTGTCGGCGAAAGCTTCCGTCCGGGCAGCATGGGCGAGGCCGAGGTCCACGTGTTGGGCGACGGCACGATCGTCCGGTCCCTTGCGGACACGACGGTCGAGGTGTCCCCGAGCCACACCTTCACGCAGAAGTACGAGGACGGCTCGTGGCTCAAGGTCGACCGCGCGAACGCGTTCGAGGCGCAGCTTGCGGACGGCACCACGATCCGCGTGAGCGAGGCCCGCGAGTTCGAGATCGTCTTCCCGAACCAGGCGACGCTCGCCCTCCGCGGCGAGAACTTCCGCCTCGACTACAACCGCGGCGGCAACATCGAGTTCGCCCCGACCGGCGCCTTCGTGCAGGCGATCCCGAACGTCGGCAACGTCCGGTTCCAGAACGACTCCCTCCACATCGAGGAAGACGACGGGAGCCAGATCGACCTGGACGGCGAGCGGTTCACCCTCCGCAACCCCGACGGGACGACGATCACCCACGACCCCGACGGGACCCTCGCCCGCGAGACGTCCGACGGCGTCCGCCTCGAGGTCACGCCCGACGCGTCCGTGACGAAGCGCTTCCCGGACGGGTCCACGATCACCGAGGGCGCGAACAAGATCATCACGAAGAACTTCCCGAACGGCGCCGTCCTCGAGATTTCGCCCGAAGGCGTGATCACGAAGAAGGCCGGCGGCAACGTCGTGACGGACCACCTGAACGGCGTCCTCGAGAAGAAGATGAACGACGGCACGGTCATCCGCGTAAAAGAGGACCGGACCTTCGAGAAGATCCTCCGCGACGGCACGATCGTGCGCGAATACGCCGACCGGACCTTCACGAAGGAGTTCCCGGACGGCGTCTTCGTGAAGCAGCTCCCGGACTACACCGTGATCCGGACGCTCCCCGACGGGACGCGCCTCGAGATCCAGCCGGACGGCACGCTCTCGAAGACCTCGCCCTCGGGCACGGTCGTGAAGGAGCTTGCCTCGAACATGTTCGTGAAGACCCTTCCGGACATGACGACGGTCAAGATCCTCGCGGACGGCTCCGTCGTGAAGACGCGGCCGGACGGCGCGATCGTCTCCGAGCACGCGGACGGCACGATCTCGAAGGAGCTCCCCGACCAGACGGTCGTGAAGGTCCTTCCGGACCTCCAGCTCGTGAAGACGCTGCCGAACGGGATCACCATCACGGAGTACCCCGACGGCGCGATCGAGCGGGCGTTCCCGAACGGCGCGGTCCTCCGCGTGAACCCGGACGGGACCGTCTCCAAGCGCAAGTAGTACGAAAAACCACGGGACCGGGGGCCTTTAATAGGACCCCGGTCTCTTTCCATTTCCCACTCACAAGGTCGTGAACCGATGACCCTCAACGTCGCGAAGGTGCAGCAGGTCCAGCTCGAGTTCCTCTTCGGCTCCGATTCGACCCGGGCCTTCGTGACCTCGGCGGAGAAGGCCGACCTCAAGCGGCGTTTCCGGCTCACGTTCTGGAAGAAGGAGGAGGACGCACCGCTTCCCTCGTGGAAGCAGCTCGAGGACGGAAGCATCGCCTTCTGCCCCGGCTCCGGCTACGCCGGCACCGGGAGCCTCTGGACCCGGCCGGTCGAGCTAAAGAACGTCCCGAACCTCGAGAGCGCGATCTTCCGGATCCTCGAACGGCGCACCCTGAACGGCCACTTCGGCCCCGAGCGCCTCATCGCGCACGTGCGGTCCGAACCCGTGATCGGCGAGACCGGCACCGACCTTGCGACCTTCGCGGTCCCCCTCCACGAGACGGACGACCCCTCCGAGGAGGCCTGGCACGGCCACGAGGTCGAGCTGTCCCGCTGGCTCCGCGAGCACATCGGGCACGAACGCTACGTGACGTTCGAGCTTTCGGTCGGGACCGAGACGCCGTCGCTTGTCACGGGCGGGTGCGCGATCCGGTTCAAGGACGTCTCGCTATCCTTCGTGGGCCACGCGTAGGGCCTCGATCCGCGCGAGCGCCTCTTCGACCCCGGACCCGAGGAACCAGCGTTCGCGCCGCTCCGCCCGGTCGCGCCGCCGCACCGCGACCCCCGCCGCCTCGAGCCGCCGCAGGTTCCACCCGGTGGTCGACGACGGCGCGCCCGCCGCCCGCGCGATCGAGGCGGGATCCGAGCCCGGCGCGTCCCGTATGGCGGTGAGGATGCGCCGCGTCGTCGCGGTCGCGGCGAGGCCGGCCACGGTGCGCTCCCGGGCGTCGTACGCCCCCGCGTTCACGAAGCACCGGACGCGCCCGCCGATGCGCTCGAGCCCGATGAGGTCGGCCTCCGCGAGGACGCGGACGTGGTGTTGGGCCGTCGTGTAGTGGACGTCGACCGCGAGCGCGAGCTCCCGGACGTTGCCGCCGGGCCGACGGCGGATCTCCTCGAGGAGGCGCCGCCGCACGTCGACCTCGAGGACGCGGTCCTTCATGATCCTTCGGTAGAGCGCCCACGCGGGGATCGCGAGGGCGCCGACGGCCGCGGCGACCGTGATCGAGGGCGCCCCATCGGCGACGTCGACGCCACGGAAGCCCGGCGCGGCGACGGCGAGGGCGGGACCGGCGACCCACGGCGCCGCAGGAGCGGGTCCCGCGTGGACCGAGTCGGCGGGGGCGGGCCCAGCAAGGGCGGACACGAACCGTGGATCGTCAAGCGCGGACGCCGGAAGCTCGCGCCGCGCCGGGGGCCCGGCACTCCCCGGAAGGATCGGAGCGGGCGTGCCGCGCGCGGACATCGAAAGCAAGACCGCGAACGGGACACTGGTAAGGCTGCTCGGCCACTCGACCCGCAATTCCGGCGCCGCCACGACCGGGGCCTCCGGCGAAGGGACATAGAGCGCGACCTCGACGCTCCGCGGGATGCGGGCCCCCACGTCCGTCTCGACGACCGGCGCCGCGGGCGTCCCCGCCTCCGGCCGGGCCGGCGCCTCGGGGCGGATCCGGTGGGCCCATCCGGAGTCGTCGTCGGCCCCGCGTTCGCGGGAGCGCGGGCGGGCGTCCTCGAGCCGGGACCGCGCATCGTCCGCGGCGTCGGAGGCGGTGCTCCTTGCCGACGACGGCGACGCCTCCTCGCGGACCCCGGCGATGGCCTCGGCGGCGCGGTCGCGCGCGCCGTCGATCCGGTCCCGCACCGAGGGCCGTTCCGCGTCGGGGCGGGCGCCGACGAGCGGGGACGCGACCGAGGCGGCAAGGACCAACGAAAGGACAAGGAAGACGACAGGTCGCGCCAAGAGCCCCACGTACGGTCCGGATTGACGACACGGGGCTCTTCACCCATTCTGTGTCACCGGGTGACATCGGGACGCGCGGGACGCGCAACCAACGGGTTTCGGAAAATGGTCTTAGGTCCACAAGAGTACGAAGGGTCGCGCGTCCGGAGACATTCGGCTGCCGCCCGTCCCTCCGAAAGGAGGGCACGACGTCTCCGTTCGAAATCGAGGTTCACCTCCGCACGATCCTCGGAGCGGCCGCCGGACACGATCGCGCCGCCTCGGTCCCGTAACTTCGAGGGCTGTCCCTCGCGGGACCGGGGTTCCCTTTCCGTACGTGCTTCGCCTTCGCCCTGCGTCAGCCCCGCCGGAACGCGGCCCGCACCGCGTCGATCCGCGCGAGGGCGTCCGGCACGTCCTCGGCGAGGACCCAGCGCTCGCGGCCCTCGTCGTCGAACCGCCGGACCGCGATCCCGGCCCCTTCGAGCCGGCGCAGGTTCCACGAGGTGGTGGATCGCGGTGTCGCCGCGGACTCGCTCAAGCCCCGCACGTCGACGCCGGGGCGTTCCGCAAGGAGCCCGAGGAGCTTCCGCGCGACCGCGGTCGCCGAGAACGCCGCGATGGCGCGCTCCCGCGACGTGAAGACGCCGCCGTTCGCAAAGCAGCGGAGCTGGCCCCGGATCCGCTCGACCGTGATGAAGTCGGCCTCGACCAGCACGCGCACGTGGTGCTGGGCGGTCGTGTAGTGGACGTCGAGCGCGGCCGCGATCTCGCGGATGTTCACGCCGGGCTGGGTCTGGACGGCCCGGAGCACGTCGCGGCGCATCGGGACCGCGAGCACGTGCTCCCGCGCGAGCTTCCGAAGGAGCGCCCACGCGGGGATCGCGAACAGGGTGGCGAGCGCCGCGGTCACGAGCGGCGACGGGTCCCAGCGGATCGCGCCCGGGCCCGCCGGGGCCGCGCGCGTCGCAACGAACCGCGCCCACGAGGTTTCCGTTTGAGCGGCCGTGCCCGAACCCCATGCGATGCGGGGAGGGTCCGCGCCGGGTCCGCCGTGCACGCTCGCCGCGGAGGCGAACCCGTCCTGCGAAGGCGCCACCGCGAGACCGCCCTCCCAGGGAGCGGCCGCAGCCGCGCCGGCCGGCGCCGAAGGGGCAAGGGGCAACCGGTCCGCGAGGGAGAGTCGGGGCACGGTGCGCCACGCGACCCGCACGACCACGTCGACGGTGACGTCC
>JBQTJL010000337.1:0-13875 GCA_052387135.1 Methanobacteriota archaeon
GCGCCCCCCGTCGCCCCCCCGGGGCGCATTCGGCTCGCGCCGCTCGCCGAATGCACCAGACGATGGCGGGAACGCCCGCCGGGAGGGGCGACCGCGTGATACGGGCCGTGTCGCTCATCCGCGAGCATCAGGCGCTCGTCGCGGCGAAGCGCCTCTATTCGGAGGCCCGAAAGATCCCCGGCGTCGTCGAAGCGTACCCGTCGCTCGGCCGCCTCGACGGCGTGGTCTTCGTCGAGGCGAAGAGCCTGCGCGACCTGAACGCCATCCTGCACCACCTTCAGCAGCTCTCCGGCGTCGAATCGCTGGAGACGCTCGTCGAAGAGACGAATTAGCCCTCGGCGGCGACATCGTCTCGGCAAGATTGAAGTCCCCCTCCCCCTAATCCCGCCCGTGCTCCGGCCGCTCGCGGTGGCGATCCTCGTGCTCCCCGCTTCCTGCTTCCCGCTTCCCGTCGTCGGAGCGCAGGCGCCACCCGTCGTCCCGGCCCAGATCGAGGTCTTCCTCGAGGACCCGGGCCCTCCGCTCGGGGCGGGGCTCCAGCCGAATAAGACCCTGTTCGTGAACTACCGCTACGAGCGCGGCGGCTTCGCGCGCGACCCGGTCCGGATCCACCTGCAGGTCGAAGAGGCGCCCTCGTGGGCGACGGTCGTCGTCGACCCCGTCGACCTCGAGATCCAGATCCCGCCCGAGAACCTCGTTTCCGGGACGACGGTGCAGGCGCTCGCGAACGTCTCGATCAACGTCTCTGAGACCGCTCCCGCGTTCGAGACCGCGCGCCTCACGATCGTCGCGACGGCGCCCCCGGCCGGGAACCTCGGGGCGGCCCGCGGCAACCAGACCCGCGACCTCTTCGCGGGCTTTTTCCCGCGCGTGAACGCGACGACGCCCGAGCGCAACCTCTCGCTCGTGGGGGGCCTCGCCTACCGCATCCCCGTGATGCTCCGGAACGACGGGAACGACGCGACCGAGGTCGAGGTCTTCGTCCTCGAGAAGCTCGAACAGAGCGAGGTCTCGCCCACGATATCGGTCCTGCTCGGCCGACCCGGCGCCCCCGACGGGAGCGACGAGGCGACCGTTGACGTGTTCGTGAAGATCGCATGGGCGGCGTCCCGCCAGTCGACCGGCGTCATGCGGATCCAGGTGAACACCACGCACCCCCAGAAACCCGGGCTCTCGGGCGAACCCGTGACCCTCGACTACAACCTATCGACCCGATCGCTCACACCCGCGCCGCAAGCTCCCGGGGCGCTCCTTGCCCTGGGTCTTGCGGCACTCATCGCGACGCGGCGCCGCCGCCCCCCGGCCGGCGTGCTCCTCGTTGCGTTGGTCCTACTGCTCCCGTGCGCCGGGGCGCAGGCGCCGGGATATTCGATGACGGCCGAGGCGACGCCGGAGGGCGGCGCGTATCGGCTGTCGGGGCTCGTCCGCGACACGGACGGAGCGCCCGCGCCGGCGTCGCAGATCATCGTCGTCGTCGACGAAGAGCACGTCTCCTTCCACGCGGGCACACGTTCCGACGGCACGTACGAGGCCACCGTCGGCGTGGGCCCCGAGCAAGGGCGGCACCGCGTCGAGGTCGTCGCCGCGGGCACCCGCGACGGCGGGGAAGAGATCCTTGCGAACGCTTCGCTCGAGGTCGTGATCGGGAGCCCGGACCGGCTCCGGCTCCTTCGCGACTCGAACCGGACGGTGCCCCCGTGGGAGACCGTCCGCGGTCGCGTCGCGATCGTGCCGCCGGCCTCCGGCCACGTCCACCTCGTCCTCGACCCGCCCGGGCACGACAACGCCGGGCAATGGGCCGACTTGGACCTGTCCGAGGACGGGACCGCCAACTTCTCAAGGTCGGTCTCGCAGGTCGGCCTCTACAAGGTCCGGGCGATCGCGGAGCTCTCGGACGGGTCCAGCCACTGGACCTCCGGCTTCGAGTTCGTGAGCCTTCCCGGTCCTCCGCCGGCGCTCACCGACCTCGCCCCGCCAGAAGAGACGCCGTTCTACCGGAAGCTCGTGCCGGGCGCCGGCCTCGCCCCGTTCGCGGTGGCCGTCGCGGCGGCGGTCGCGCTCGCCGGACGGACAGGCCGCCTTAGGCGACGATGACGATCGTGCGCGTGGCGCGCGCCACGTTCCCCGCGTGGTCCGTCGCGACCGCCTCGAGCTCGTAGACGCCCGCGAGCGTCCCGATCGAGAACGGCGTCACGACCTCGGAGACGTCGGGGACGAGGATCGTCCGGCGGACGACCCGGTTCCCGTTCGCGAACACCTCGACCACGGCGACGCCGCTCTGCCGGTCGATCGTCTCGACCTTGAACCGGTGCACCGCGCACGGCGCGTTCCCGCAGCCCGCGACCTCGGTCGAGCCCGCGTACGTGGGGTCCGCTCCGTCCGTGACGCCGGACGTGTCCTGGGGCGAACCGAGAAGGTAGAGCGTGTCGTCCTCCATCTCGAGGAATCGCACCTTCGGCGCCTTGTGGTCGTTCCCCGGAGCCTCGCCGGACGGGACGGTCGAGAGCACGAGCGCTGCTAGGACGAAGATGGTTCCCCGCATGCCGCAACCCCTTGCGGGTGCATCGTTCGGTGACTTAGACGTTGCGGCACACCTCCTTCAAAAAGCAATCTTTTTAAACGACCGTGGATTAGGGTTATCCAAGGATGGGATGCTCGTGTCGCAGGCGACCCTAGGAGGACTCCCTTTGGCATCTTCGAAGACCCCGATCGCCGAGGAGCTCGCGAAGAAGCAGAAGGAGATCAGCGTCTCCGAGTTCTTCGAGAAGAACAAGCACATCCTGGGGTTCGACTCGTCGACCCGATCCCTCATCACAGCCGTAAAAGAGGCGGTCGACAACGCGCTCGACGCCTGCGAAGAGGCGAGCATCCTTCCCGAGATCGACGTCGCCGTAAGACGCCTCGCCGAGGACGAATACGAAGTGGCGGTCGAGGACAACGGCCCCGGCATCGTGAAGGGGCAGCTTGCGAACGTCTTCGGGCGCCTCCTCTACGGCTCCCGCTTCCACGCGATCCGCCAAACGCGCGGCCAGCAGGGGATCGGCATCTCCGCGGTCGTGATGTACGCGCAGCTCACCACCGGGAACCCGGCCGCGATCGAGTCGAAGATCGGACCCGGATACCCGGCCGTGAAGGTGCACCTCACGCTGGACACGAAGAAGAACCGCGCCGAGATCGTGAAGGAGGAGCTCGTCCACTGGGAGAAGCCCACCGGCACCCGGATCACGGTGAAGATGGAGGCGAAGTACCAACGGGGCGCCCAATCCGTTCTCGAATACCTCCGCGGGACCGCGATCGTGAACCCGCACGCGAAGATCACGTTCAAGGACCCCGACGGCGAGACCGTCACGTTCGACCGCGCCACCGACAAGCTCCCTGCGCCGACCCAAGAGATCAAACCCCACCCCGAAGGGATCGAGCTCGGCCGGCTCCTCGCGATGGCCCGGAATACCGAGGCCCAGAAGCTCGTCTCGTTCTTCGTGACCGAGTTCTCGCGGGTAGGCTACACGACCGCGCGCGCGATCTGCAAGGTCGCCGGGGTCGACGAGGAGGCACGACCGAAGAAGCTCGAGCTCGAGCAGGCGAAGGCGCTCCTTGCGGCGGTGAAGAAGGTGAAGATCATGGCGCCGCCGACCGACTGCCTCTCGCCGATCGGGGAGCTCCAGATCAAGAAGGGCCTGAAGCGCTCGTTCCCGAACGCGGAGTTCATCGCGACGACGACGCGCCCCGCGAACGTCCACTCGGGCCACCCGTTCGTCGTCGAGGCGGGGCTCGTCTACGGCGGACCCGAGATGAGCGTCGAGGAGCCGGTCCGCATCCTCCGCTTCGCAAACCGCGTGCCCCTCCTCTACCAGAGGGGCGGATGCGGGACGACGCATGCGGTCGAGGAGATCGACTGGCGTCGCTATGACCTCGAGCAACGCGGCGGCAAAGGCATCCCGATCGGACCCGCGGTGGTCCTCGTCCACGTCGCCTCGACGAACGTCCCGTTCACGAGCGAGGCGAAGGAGGCGGTCGCCGACATCGACGTGATCCAGAGCGAGATCATGCTCGCGATCCGCGACTGCGCGCGCTCGATGTCCGCGCACATACGGAAGACCAAGAAGTACTCGAGGATGCGGGAGAAGGAGGAGCTCATCCGCAAGCTCCTTCCGAAGATCGCGGAAAAGAGCGCGAAGATCCTCGGGAGGCCCCCGATCGATGTTGAGCCGATCGTCGCCCGCATCATGAACCATCTCATGGTCACGACGTCGACCGAGTACGTGAAGACGGACCGGAGGATCGACGTTTCCGCCCGGCTCACGAACTACACGACGTTCGGGAAGACCTTCACGCTGAAGGCGGTCGTCCCGAAGGAGGCGAAGGTGGACGGCGTCGAGCCGAGCCCCGAATCCATCGAGGAGGGCGTGATCACGTGGCGTGTGAAGCGGATCCCCACGACCGAGACGCGCCTCGTGAAGTTCCGGCTCGTGGGGCTCGACAAGGACGATTACACGGAGCCGGAGCTCTACGTCGGCGACATCGACGAGGAGCTCGTCGTCGGCGCGGAACCGTGGGAGCCGGGGAAGACCAAATACAAGGGCGCCGCCGAGGAAGAGGAGGAGGAAGAGGCGGCGGCGCCGGCGCCTAAGGCGCAGAAGGATGAGGAATCGCCGAAGAGGCTGAAGAAGGGCAAGATCGTCGAGGAGGAGTGAGCCATGGCGAGGAAGAAGAAGAGCGCCTCCCGGACCCCCGAGGGACAGGCGACGGAGCGGCAGGCCGCGGCGCTCCGCGCGCTCCACAAGGTCGCCGAGGACATCTACGACCAGCTTTCGGAGAAGAAGGTCCCGGAGCTGAACGTCGCTTCGCGGACGAAGGCGAACATCGCGTTCCACGACGAGCACAACGTGTGGAAGTACGGCGACGCGACCACCATCCGGTCCGCGAAGAAGTCCGACGGCGCCTACATGATCCTACGCACCATGTACATGGCGGACTTCATCAAGGACATGATCCAGCAGACGAAGTCCTCGACCCTGAGAGAGATGTACTACATCAGCGAGGGTTGGGACTTGGCGAAGTTCCACGACCAGGACGAATCGGACCGGCTCGCGGAGGACCTCGAGATCATCACGTTGGCACTTCGCGAGGACTTCAAGCTCCGCCCCGAGGAGGACGGAGCCCGCGTGATCGGGAACCTCACGATCGAGGAGATGACGAGGAACGGGGAACGGCGCCGCATCCACTGCCAGGACGACGTCGGCGATTCGGGCTACAGCATCCCCTACAGCGTCGAGAAGGAGAAGCTCACGTTCCACGGCGTCGACGCGAAGTTCATCTGCGCCGTCGAGACCGGCGGTATGTTCGACCGCCTCGTCGAGAACGGGTTCGACGAGTCGCACCAAGCGATCCTTGTCCACTTGAAGGGCCAGCCCGCCCGCTCGACGCGCCGGTTCATCAAGCGCCTCAACGAGGAGTCCGATCTTCCGGTGGTCTTGTTCACCGATGGCGATCCGTGGTCGTTCCGTATCTACGCGTCCGTCGCCTACGGCGCGATCAAGACCGCCCACATCTCCGAATACCTCGCGACGCCCGCGGCGCAGTACCTCGGGATCACGCCTTCGGACATCGTGAACTACGACCTGCCGACCGACAAGCTCTCCGAACAGGACGTGAAGGCGCTCGAGGCCGAGCTCACGGACCCGCGGTTCAACACGCCCGAGTGGCGCGGCGAGATCAACCTCCAGCTCGAGCTCGGGAAGAAGTCCGAGCAGCAGGCGCTCGCAAAATACGGCCTCGACTACGTGACGGACACGTATCTTCCTGAGAAGCTTTCCGCGATGAACGTGATCTGACGAGCGCAGGCGCAAGCGCAGGCGCAGGGGCAAGGGTACGGCGACGAAAAGGAGGCACGATGTGACGGCCGAAGCGGCAGGCGATGCGTCGCGGGGTGTTCCGGAGTGGCCGCCCCCTGCGACCCGATCGCGTGGCTGGCGGCTCGTCTTCCTGTTCATTCCCCCGCTCATCCTTGCGCCCGCACTCTACCTGCACCCTGGATTGGGCTACGAGCGCTTTCCGGACCTCGACTTCGAGTCGGCCCACCGGTTCATCACGGTGCACCTCGTGGGCCTTGCCGCCTTCCCGCTCATGGGATACGCGGCCGCCCTCCTCCTCGACGGACTCCGGAGCGCCGTCTCGCATGCCGCCCGCGCCGCGCTTGCCGCGTACGCGGTCCTCTACGCCTCGATGGACTCGCTCTACGGGATCGGTCGCGGGTTCGAGGTGCTCGCGGCCTCGACGATGTCGCGCGAGGCGGTACTTGCCGCTCGTCCCGTGCTCTTTGCGGTAAACGACAGCGGCGTCGCCGCGTGGCTCTATCTTGCGGCCGGCCTCGCGTGGCTCGTCGGCTGCCTCCTTGCGGCCGCGGCGCTCCTTCGCTCTGGGGCGCCGCTCCTCCCCCTCCCGTTCCTTGCGGGAAGCGGCGCCGTCCTCTTCTGGTACGATCACCCCGGCATCGAGGGCGTCGCCTTCTGTGGCCTGTTCGTCGTCGCGGCAGCGCTCGTCGAGGCGTCCCGCGGGCGCGTGCCCGGCGCGCCCGACCTCGAGGTCGTGCTCGAGATCCCGCGTCCGGCGGCCGAGGTCCGCGCCTGGTGGACCGAGATGCCTGCCGACTACCGCGCGGCAGACCCGAAGGAGCAGCCGCACCGGATCGTGACGATCGCCCGGAACGAGGACCGGTGGGAGATCGACACGCACTGGCGCGGTCCGTTCGGCCGCGACCTCGTCGTCCGTGAGGTCTTCTGGTTCCGGCCCGACGGCTGGGACGTCGACGTGTACGCGCCCGCCGGCATCCGGCAGCGCGACGAGTTCCGGCTCGAAGCGACGCCGCAGGGGACGCGGGTCCAGATCCGCGTCCAGATCCGGGGCACCGGCCTCGCGGGCCGGCTCGCGGCGCCCATCTACCGCGCGTACGGACGCCGGAACTTCCCGCGGATGTGGCGGCACGCAGCGAGGCTCTGCGCGCGCGACGCGCCGCGGCTCGCCTAGCGGCTTCGCAGGGCGAGGGCGAAGGCGAGGGCGAAGGCGAGGCCGTTCGCAAGGGGCATCACGGCAGGGAAGACGCCCGCATTCCCCGGCGTAGGCGGGGAATCCGGAACCGCCCCCACCCCAAACCCTTAAGGCCGCCACTTTCCGTCCCTTCCCGTGGACCTCGACGCCTGGCGGATGTACGGCCTCGCCCTCGATGCGGGAAGCGGTCTCTTCTTCATCGCCCTTGCCGCGTTCGTCGCGGGCATCAAACCTCGCCGTCCGCTCACGATCTCGTTCGCCGTGTTCGCGTTCTCCTTCGGGCTCGACGCCGTCACGCGGAACGTCGCGGTCCTCGTTGACTACCCGACCGGCCTCGCCGTCGTGTCCATCGCCGCCCGGCTCGTCGCGTGGGGCGCACTGATTGCCGTCGCGGTCGCGTTCCCGCGCGGGATCCCCGCCCCGCGCGGGCGCCTCCTTCGCCTCCCGGTCGCCGTCGCGATCCTGCTCTTCCTTGTGTACGTCGTCGGGCGCATCCGAGGCTTCGCGGAAGCGGTTGCCTCCGGCGAGGGTGTCGGGACGGCGGCGTTGGGGACGTCGTTCTGGGTCTCGTGGTCCCTCTTCAACGCGACCATGGCATTTTTCCTCCTTCTCCTTGCGATGCGGTTCCGGCAGGCCGCGGACGACCGCGAGGCCCGCCAGCTTGCCCTCGTCGCGGCCGCGATGGCGTTCGGGAGCGCCCTCGGCGAAGGGATCGGCGGCTACGGGGGCCTCGCGGGCGGCGCCGCGATCGGCGAGTACCTTCCCCCGCTCGGCTATTTCGTCCTTCTTGCCGGGGTCTGGCTCGCGAACGCCGCCCGATCGGCGCCCCCGAGGTCGCGATGGGCGCGGGACGTCGCCCTCGTCTCGGTCGCGCTCGTCGCCGTCGGCGCCGCGTTTGCGCGCGCGACCGACCCGGCGGTCGCGGCCGACCTCGGGCCGTTGGGCCTCGCCCGCGTCGTCGGCGTCGCCATCCTCGCCTACGCGATCCTCAAGCACCAGCTCTTCGACATCGACGTGAAGGTGAAGTTCACCATCCGCCAGTCGACCGTCGCCGCCGTCTTCATCGGCCTCTTCTTCGTGGTCTCCGAGTCCGCGCAGGCGTTCTTCTCCGACCGCACGGGGACCTATCTCGGGATCGTCGCCGCGGGCGCGCTCGTCTTTGCGATCGCGCCCCTCCAACGGATGGCCGAGCGCGTCGCCGACGCGGCGATGCCGGGCGTACGTCCGATGGCGGAGCTTGCGCCGACGGACCGGATGTCGCTCTACCGCGAGCACCTCGCGCTCGCGTACGCCGACGGGACGGTCGACGCGAACGAGCGCGTCCTCCTCCGGCACCTCCGCGACCGCCTCGGGCTCGACGCCGATTCCGCGGACCGCATCGAGTCGGAACTGCTCGCCCGCCGCCGGAGTGAGGGGTAGATGGACCTCGTCTGGAACCCGTGGGCACTGCCGGGGATCCTCGTCGGCCTTCTCGCGATGGGACTCGCCTGGGTCGTCTACATCACGCGGCCGGACCGCTTCCAGAACCGGGTGCTCGCGGTCCTCCTGTTCGTCATGGGCGCGAACTCGGGCGGCCCCGACGGGATCCGTTTCCTCCTCGCCGACCCGCATGACGCGTACGGGATGCTCCTCGTCCGCGCGATCGCGTTCGGGGGATACTTCGCGACGGCGCCCCTCTTCTACTCGACGCTCTCCACGCCCCTTTCCGCGCCGCTCCGGCCGCGCGGGGTCCGGGCTGCCATCGTCGCCGGGGCCGTCCTTTACACGTTGTTCATCCTCGCGCGTCCGTCCGACCTGTGGGCCCGAATGGAACGGCTCTCCGCGTTCGACGTCTGGGTCGGCAAGGACGCGGGCCCCCTCTGGCTCCCGACCGTCCTCGTCGCGATCGTCGTCTTTCTTTATGGCATCCCCGTCGCCCTCGACGCCCTCCGGAGGGCGCGGGGGCCTCTCGAACGCCGCCAGATGAAGGCGGTCGCGGCCGCGTTCGTGACGCTGAACGCGCTGAACGGGGGCCTCCTTGCGACCTACGCGCTGCTCTTCCCGCGAGGGGATTCGGTGCTCGAATCCTACTTCCCCTACCTCAACTTCGGGGGCCCGATCGCCGCCGTGCTCCTCTTCGTCTCTCTCCTCTCGTACGGGATCCTGAAGGCGCAGATCTTCGACATCGACGTGAAGATCCGCTGGACCGTGCGGCAGTCGACCGTCGCTGCGGCCTTCATCGCGGTCTTCTTCGTCGTGTCCGAGGTCGCGAAGGACGCGTTGTCGGCCGAGGCGGGGCCCGTCGTCGGCATCCTCGCCGCGGGCGCCCTCGTCTTCGCGCTCGCGCCGCTGCAGCGCGCGGCCGAGCGGGTCGCGGTCGCGGCCGTGCCTGCAGAGGGTGCGCCGGTCGCCGTGGGCCGCGGGCGGCCGGCGGCGCACGGCGGACCGCCCACCGCGAACAGGGACGCCTACCGCGCCGCGGTCGAGATGGCGCTCGCGGACGGCGTCGTCACGCGCGCCGAGGAGCGCTCCCTCGCGAAGCTCGCGCAGGCGCTGGGGCTTGGGCCCGAGGACGCCCTCGAGGTCCGCGAAGAGGCGGAACGCGTGCGCGGACTTCCGGAGGCGGCCTGACGTGGTCGCGCTGGGCTACGTCGTGAACCTCGTCGGCGCGCTCCTCGTCGTGGCACTCGGCGCGTTCGTCGCGAGCGTGAACCCGCGCATCCGGGCGAACGCCGCGTTCGCGGCCTTTGCGGTCCTCTTCGGGCTCGCGTTCGCGCTTTCGAACGTCCCCTTCTTCCTCCCTCTCGGGCACCCGGCGGCACCCCTTGCGACCGGGTCCGCCGCGGCCCTGAACGTCGGCTGGCTCGCCGCCGCCTCGTGGTTCTTCCTCGTCTTCCCACGCGGCCTTCGGGGGTCGGGTCCCGGCGTCCTCCTCGTCCCCGCCGCGATCGTCGCCGTGATGGTCGCGCTGAGCGTTTCGGTCCTTCGGGCGGGGCTGTTCACCGCCGAATGGTACTACGCGAGCGAGCGGCTCGGCCCCCGCGCCGCGAACTATTTCTTTCTTACGGCGCTGCCCGCGATGGGCGTCCTGTGGGCCGGCGTCGCCCTCGCGGCGCTTCGCGCGTCGCCCTCGAGGAACCCGGGAGCCGAGGAGCGCCGCAAGCTCGCGCTCGTCTCCGTCGGTGTGGGCGGCGTGATGGCGTTCTCGTGGGGCCTCGCGATCCACCCCGACCCGGCGCCGCCCGCGCCGGCCGCCGTCCTCGTCACGCTCGGCGTCGCGACGCTGGTCCTTCCGTTCATCCCGCCGACGCTCTGGATCCGCAACACGCGCGGCCCCGACTCCCGGCTCGCGCGCAACGTCGCGCTCGTTCTTCTTTCCGCGACCCTCGCGGGGATGATCGTCCGCGCCGTGCTCGGGTCCGAGGAAGCCGTCGACGCCTCCGGGACGTATGGACTTGCGCGCACGTCGATGGTCGCGGTCCTTGCGTACGCGATCCTCCGGCACCAGCTCTTCGACATCGACGTAAAACTCAAGTTCACGATCCGCCAGTCCACGGTCGCGGCGGTCTTTATCGGGATCTTCTTCGTCGTCTCCGAGAGCGCGCAGGCGTTCCTGTCGGACCGGACCGGGACCTACCTCGGCATCGTCGCGGCGGGCGCGCTCGTGTTCGCGATCGCCCCCCTCCAGCGGATCGCCGAACGCGTCGCAGACCGGGCGATGCCGGGTGTGAAGTCGGTGCCGGACATGAGCGAAGAGGAGCGCGCCGCGTTCTACCGCGAGCAGCTCGAGGTCGCCTACCTCGACGGCGTCGTCGATCCCGGCGAGCGGCTCCTTCTCCAGAGCGCCCGCAGACGCCTCGCGCTCCCCGCCGAGGTCGCCGAGCGGCTCGAGGCCGAGGTCGCGGCCCGACGCGCCGGCGCCTAGCGTGCCGCGGCGGCGAGTGCAGGCGGATTCCCGACAAGGCGTAAGACGCAAGCCGGTGGTTGTCGGTGCGATGAGCATGGGGAGGCCGAACGTCCGTGCCGTAGCCGTGGCTGTGCTGCTTGCCGTGCCGGCGGCGCTGCCGGTCGGTCTCGCGGTCCATACCCTGGAGACCTTCAGCACGATCTCGGCGGCGCCGGTCTACGGCATCGCGCCGCCGCAGGACCTCACGTTCCCGGTGACGGACGGCGTCGTCCTTAGCTACGGGCTGTGGCGCCCCCGCTACACGGGGAACGGGACCCTCGTGAACAACACGCCCGTGATCGTCACCGCCGGTCCCTACTTCGCCCTCCTCGACCACCGCGAGGACGAGCGCGCGGACCGGCTCGGGAACTTCCTCGTCAAGAACTTCGTACCGCAAGGCTTTGCGGTCGTCCAGCTTTCGGTCCGCGGCACCGGCCGGAGCGGCGGCTGCATGGAGCTCATGAGCGTCCGCGAGGCGCGCGACCTCCACGAGTTCACGACCTACCTCGGGACCCGCCCGTGGACGAACGCGAGCGTCGGGTTCATCGGCAAATCGTACGACGGCGGCGCGGCCTGGATGGCGGCCCCGTTCGGGAACCCGTACTTGAAGACGATCGTGCCGATCGCAGGCGTCACGGACCAAGGCGACCTCCTCTTCCACAATGGCACGAGCGAGCTTCGCGGGCCCTTCTTCCATTCGGGCGTCTACTACCCGTTCGGCTTCGGGTGGGGCGGCGCGGGAGGCCCGTTCGACGTGAACCCGGACCGATGGCCGACGCTCGCCGCGGGGAACGCCAACTGCCCCCCGGCGTGGAACGGGACGGCGTTCGCGGCGACGGGGTATGCGACCGGCTCGACCACGGATCCGGTGACCGCTTCGTATTGGGCCGAGCGCGACCTGCGGCCCGACGTCCGCGCGAACCACACGGGGAGCGTCTTCGTCGTGCACGGCTTCTACGACTGGAACGTGGACCCGCACCAAGTGATCCCGTTCTGGACCCAGCTTACGGTCCCGAAGAAGATCTGGCTCGGGCAATGGGGCCACCACTACCCGGACCGTCAAGGCGGAAGCGACCCCACGCCCTCGTACGCGTATCGCTCCGACTTCGCGAACACCCTCCTTCCGTGGTTCAACCGATGGCTGAAGAACAACACGTCCGTGAACACCGGCTCGCCCGTCCTCGTGCAAGAGCACGTCGGGACCTGGCGGAACGAGACGGACTATCCGCCTTCGGACGCATCGCCGACCACGATCTTCCTGGGCCCTGCGAACGACCTCGTGTTCGCCCCTCCGGGCCCGACGGCCCTCTACCCGCTCGTCTCGACGCAGGCGTACGAGATCGGCTGGGACGTCGGCGACCCGCCGCTCTTCGGCCCGTTCCGCTGCACGAGCCTGCCCGGCTCCGTCCGCTTCTCCACGGCTCCGCTCGGGTCGGGCTTCCGGTGGGCGGGCCCCGTCTCGTTTACGGCGAACGTCCGCACCGTGACCGGGGGCAACCTCTACGCCGAGCTCTGCAAGCGCGACCCGTTCGGGAACCCTTGGGCCCTCACGAAAGCCGAGATGAACCTCCTCTATGCCGACGGAACGCGCGTCCCGAAGGCCTTCACGCCCGGGCTCGTGCTCCCGGTCGCGATGCAGTTCATGGCGCAGGACGTCTTCATCCCGGCCGGCTGGACGCTGGAGATCAACGTCTACCACGACTCGTCGATCGAGCCGCTCCCGAACCCGGGCTCGACGGCCACGGTCCTCCTCTCGGGACCGGGGCAGATGAGCGCGCTCACGTTCCCGCAGATCTGGCGGTAGGCGGGGCCTCGGGCGGTACTGCCGAAGCCGGGGACCCGGCACATTTAAGCGAACACATCGCCCGACCACAACCTAGAATAGGCTCGGGGCGAACTAGGGCAGGTGGGACCGGCGGCACGGAGGGTCCGACTCGCGGGCGTCCTGTTTCTCGTCGTCCTTTCGGCGCCGGGGCCTCAGGGCGCGTCCGCGCTCGAGCCGATGCTCGGGGCCGACCCCGTGTGCGTCTCGATCGACGTCCGGTACGACCATGGCGGCGGCCAAAGCCCGCTTCCTGGATCCGGAAGCTATCCTGGCCCCGCCTGCGCCAGCGGTCTCTCGCTCATCGTCTCGGGCGAAAGTGACACCGTGGAATCCGTCGGACGCTTCGTCTACGTCCGGCGCACGGTGTCCACCGCGTCCGACCACGCCCCGGACGCCGGCACGTTCGGCTCCGAACTCTTGCGGCGCCTGCCGGCGCGCCCCGCCGAAGCCACCGGCGGGACCGTGCGCGTCGAGATCGGGGGGCACCTCAGGTACGGCTGGGCGTGCGACGACGTCGTCGCCGCTTTCGCGCTGCTCGTCGATGGCCAGGGCGTCCGGCACGACGGGCCCGACGCCGCGTTCGCGCGCGCCCTCTGCCTCGTCCTTACCGGGCGGAATCCCGTCGACGTGGGAGCCCGCGCAGCGTCCGCTCTCGTCGCCTTGGCGATCGAAGGCGGCTCTATGGTTCCCCGCGAAGTGGCCGATGGCCTTTCGCCGCTTCTCGATGGGCTCCGCTAGACCTTCCCGGGCGACACGGACGTCTCCGCGGAGCCGCCATCGGCGGAAGGGATCGCCGCCGACGGTGGAGGGAACCGGGGATCGGTCGAGATGATGGCTGGTTCCCTCGACCTTGGGATTCGCGGCGCGATCGAAGACGAAGGGCCCTTGGGGACGACCGGCGCCGACGTCTCGATTTCGACCGGCGCACTTGTACGGCCCGGACCCGAGGCCTCGCCGTTCTTCCCGGCAGCTCCTCGCCTGTCGACCACGCCGAGCGCGGACGCCGGGTATTGCGTCCGCGGGGGGGCCCCGCCGAAAGCATTAGTCCACCAAAGCGAACGCGGGGACCGAAGGTAGT
>JBQTJL010000338.1:0-4873 GCA_052387135.1 Methanobacteriota archaeon
ATCGAGGTGATCTTCGAGCTCCTCGAGGAGAAGGGGTACGTGCGGCTCGTCGACGTCTCGGCGCACCTCGGGGTCGCGGGCCCCACGACGACCGCGATGGTGAAGCGGCTCGCCGCGGAGGAGCTCCTCGTCTACGAGCGCTACCGGGGCGTGACGCTCACGGCGCGCGGCCGGGAGCTCGCGCGGTTTGCGAGGCGGCGCCACGGGGTCCTCCACGAGTTCCTCCGGCTCCTCGGCGAGGAGGACGGGGACGCGCACCGTATCGTCGAAGGGATCGAGCACCATATCGGCGCGGAGACGCTCGACCGGATCGAGGCGCTCGTCGCGTCGGCCCGGATGCAGCCGGTCTGGTTCCGGCGGTTCCGGCGCGGCCGAACGGCCGGGGAATGAGCGGACGTAGTTCCCGAAGCTCCTTTCGCGGGTCACGACGCCGGTCCGGCGCGGCGCTTCTGAAGCTCCCGCTCGACGTTCTGCATGTCGACGTCGGTCGCGCCAAGACAAAAGAGGAGCCCGCGGAGGTTGTCCTTCGAGATCGAGCCGTGCGCGACCTGCTTCAGGACGTCCTTCGCGTTGAACGCGATCCCGAGGCCCGCGTTCTTCACCATGATCCGGTCGTTCGCGCCGTCGCCGATCGCGACGACCTCCTCCATCCGGAGGCCCTCCTTCTTCGCAAGCTCGCGCACGATCTCGGCCTTCCGCTCGGAATCGAGGATCGGCTCGCGCACCTCGCCCGTGACCAAGCCGTCCCGGATCACGAGGTCGTTCGCGTAGGTGTAGTCGAAGCCGAGCTCGTTCTTCAGGTGATCCGTGAAGAACGTGAATCCGCCCGAGATGAGGGCGATCCGGAACCCCATCGCCTTCAGGGCCGTGATCAGGTCCTCGGTCCCGGGGGTGAGCTTGAGGCCGCGCGCGATCTCCTCGAGGGAGGCGAGCGGGAGGCCCCGGAGCATCCGGACGCGCTCGCGGAGCGACGCGGGGAAGTCCAGTTCCCCCTTCATGGCGCGCTCGGTGAGCCGCGCGACCTCGGCTTCGACGCCGGCGACGCGGGCAAGCTCGTTCACCACCTCGCCCTCGATGATCGTCGAATCCATGTCGAAGACGACGAGGCGCTTTCGCGCGCGGAACATGCTGTCCGGCTGGATCACGGCGTCGACGCCGATCCCCTCGCAGACCTCCCGCAGCTCGGTCCGAAGCGCGCCGAGATTGTGTCCGGTGCCATCGATGGTGATCTCGAAGGCCATGAAGTCGCCGCGCGCGACGTGGTGCATCCGCTCGATGTTGATCCCGTGCTTCGCGATCGAGGACGTGATCGCGTGCATCACGCCGACCTTGTCGGAGCCGAGGATCGTGATCACGCGGAGGTCCTTCGGCGCGTGGGGGCGCGCGGCGGCCGCGTCGACGATCTCCGCGTTCACGTCCATCCCGAGCGCGCGCACGCGCCGGGCGAGCTCGTACGTGAACTGGTAGATGTCGCGTCTCAAGGTCGCCGTGGCGCGGTTCATACGGGCGGAGACCGCGTCGCCGCGGGGAGGCGCGGCCTTCGGCGGCGCAAGCTCGATCAGCATCAGCATCGAGAAGAGGCCGTAGATCGACTGCTGCTCGACGTGGACGATGTTGCCGCCAAGCTCGGTCACGTTCCCGGAGACGTCCGCGATGAGGCCGGGCCGGTCCTTCCCGAGGACCGTGATCGCGAGGTACGGGTCCACGGGACGTACACGACGACACTAGACATAAGGGGCTCGGCCGACAAAGGGGCGCGGCACCTTCGGGGCCGAGCGGCGGTCGAGCCCCGCGGGGCTCGAAGGCTGGGGGTGGGTCGGGCGGTGGCATCGTTCGACGTCCGACCGAAAACCTATTTATTGCGTCGCCCGTGACCCTCCCTTGGGGACCTGCATGAGATTCGCAGAAGCGTTCGGCATCTTGTCCGTCCTTTCGCTCCTTCTTTCACCCGCCGCGTGGGCAGAGGCCGACGAGGAAGAAGAACGGGACCGCGACGACGACGCCGAGGGCCGAGGCGACGAAGGCCGCGAGGACGACGACGACAAAGATTTCGACGACGTGAAGAGAAACGTCGAGTCGGAGGTCTCGGCGACCGCCGCCGAGTTCAAGCTCGAGCGGGAGGATGCGGCCGCCGAGGACGAGCTCAAGTTCTCGCTCGAGGTCGAGGACGGGGTCGAAGCGAAGGTCGAGTTCGAGTCCGAGAACGAGACCGGCGAATCGGAGGTCGAATTCGAGGTCGAGTTCCTCGAACTCGTGGAGTTCGAGGACGGAGACGGTGACGGCGCCTTCGACGAGGGAGAAGAGGCCGTCCAGTCCATCGATCTCGACGCCGACGTCGCGTGGCGTCCGTTCGCGCTGGAGGACGCAAGCGTCGGAGGCAAGAGCGCGAAGGTGCTTCGGGCCGAAGCGGATCTCCCCGACGGCGGCGTCTTCGGGCTCCGTTTCTACGTCGTCGGGGACTTCGTGACGCTGAACGCCACGCGACTTGCCCCCACCGAGGTGAAGTTCGACATCCTGATCCAGGCATTCCCCTTCGGGTCGAACTCCTCGCGGCTCGCTCTCCTCGTCGAGACGGAGCACGAGGCCAAGTTCGAATCGGAGCCGGGAGACGAGGCCGAAGGAGAGATCGGCGAGGACGAGGACGGGTTGGTCGTCGTCGCGGACGGCGTGAAATTCCGGTTCGCCTGGAAGGAGACCGCGACCGTGGACGGGGCCTCGGCCCCGGTGCGCGTCACGATCTCGAAAGCGGAGACCGAGACGGAGACCGATGGCGATGAATCGAAGACCGAGGAGAAGCGCGAGCTCGCCTTGGCGTACCCACGCGGCGCGGACATCCTGCACGATCCGGTCCTTGGCGTCGGGAGCGTCGAGCCGGCCGGTGGCCGGGTGCCCGGTCCCGGGACGGCCCTCGCGCTCGGCGCAGTTGTGCTTGCCGTCGCGCTGGCCGTTGGTCGTCGCCGCCACTGAGAGTCGGCGTCGTCGGGAGTAGCAGCGCTACCCACGACGAGCGCGACGCCGCGATGTGCGAAAGGACGCCGCAGGCCGCCCGAGGACGCGGTAGAGCTTGCGGAGTAGGAAAGTACCTGCGCGGAAGCGGTGCGGACGCGGACATGGTAGCGTCCCGTGCTTGTGGCTCCGTACGGACCTTCTCGGGATACGCCCTTGGCGATCCCCATGGCCGCGTCAGCTCCGGGTGTTCCCCGGATTGCGTTTGGCCGGGTTCCGCCAGCTCCCGCCTTGCGACGGTCGCCGGGTCCGTCCGGTCGCCCCCGCCTTTCGGCTGAGGCGCCTCGGGCGCGATTCCCCGTTTCCGGGGCTTCCGCCTTTCGGCGTCGCCCTTGGCCGCTGCCCCACCCATGGAGCCTGAGGGTCTGCTCCCTCACGCATGTGAGCCGATGCCCGAAGCAATATCGGATTTGAAAGGCATCCAGCGCTGGGCCGGACCCTCCCCCTGCGAATCAGCGTCCCGATCCGCTATTCCGTATTCCCTCGGCGTCCCTTCGGGGGACACCGGCACGCCTTCCAGGGCTCTCGCCCCAGGGGCCTGCGTGAGCAGTGAGGCCTTCCCCGTGAGCGCATCCCCCCTTGCAGGAGGACCCGCCGACCCGGTTTCCGCCGCCGACTTTCGTCGGGGTCGCGTCGCGACCAATCCGAAAGGATCGACCGCTTTTCCCCGGGAGACCCCGTTTCGCAACGACCCGAAGGTCGCCGCTCGCGAGGTCACAGGTGCAAGCGACT
This sequence comes from Methanobacteriota archaeon, assembly GCA_052387135.1. Classification (GTDB taxonomy): domain Archaea; phylum Thermoplasmatota; class SW-10-69-26; order JACQPN01; family JBQTJL01; genus JBQTJL01. Next base: position 3,739 of record JBQTJL010000338.1, read on the forward strand.
GCACTCCGCACCGCTTCCGGCGCGGGTGATACACTAACGCTCCGGAACTAGAAAACGGTTTTCGCGGAACACTTTTGCATCTTGAACCGCCGCTCGACAACCATATCAAGGGGCGACTTCCGGTAGACCAGAAACGGTTATTATGCCTGTGTTTCCGATGGAAAAAAATCAGCGAGAGACGCCCAGATCCTCGCCTTCTTCCGACTCGTCGTCCTCGACCTCGACCTCGGCGGCCTCGGCGATGTCCTTCCGCTCGATGCCGGCCTCCTTCAAGACCTTCGCGCGGACGAAGATCGGCGAGTTCGCGCGGACCGCGAGCGCGATGCAGTCGCTGGGGCGGGCATCGAAGCGCTTCGTCACGCGCGCCCGACCTCCTTCGACCTCGACGAACAGAGAGGCGTAGAAGGTGTTCTGGGTGAGCTCCTCGATCACGACGCGGACGACGATCGCGCCAAGCTCGTTCAAGACGGAGCTGAAGAGGTCGTGCGTCATCGGGCGCGGGGGAAGCTCCCCTTTGAGCGCGAGCTGGATGTTCAGGGCCTGCCCCTGGTCGATGAAGATCGGGAGGAGCTTGCCGTTCACCGCTTCGCCGTTCTGCGGCGCGAGCATCACGACGGGGCCCTGGCTCGACATGAGGATGTTCTCCACTTCGACGCGGATCTCCTCGTTGCCGTCGCCGGGCATGTCAATCAAAAGGTACGAAGGGGTCCGGTCATAAGGCTTTCCGACGGGGAGGAGCCTGACTCGTAAGAAGGGCCCGGACGATGCTCCGTCGCTCGATGGTGCGGCGCACTCCGGCGAGGAACATCGCCTCTGGTGTGGGCGTGACGCTTCTAAAAGGTTGGGGAAGGGCCTTTGGGTCCCTCGGGCCGACCGGTCAGAGGCGTCCGCGCATCGCCCAGACGTCTTCCGGAAGCTCGGAGTAGATCTCGAACTCCTTCTCGTCTTCCTGGGTCTTCGAGCGGTGCTCGTTCGCGTATCCGAGGATCTTCTCCTTGCGGAAGAGCCAGTAGTGCGTGCGCCACTCGCGCCCATCGTAGAGCGTCGTCTCCTCCCGCTCCGTCGTGAGGAGCCCCTCCTCCTCGAGGATGTAGAAGAGCTGCCGGTCCTCGGGCTCGAGGACGTTGTCGATGAT
>JBQTJL010000339.1:0-1993 GCA_052387135.1 Methanobacteriota archaeon
GACTGGCACGGGAAGAAGAAGACGGTCCCGGTCGCCTCGGGCGGGCTCCATCCGGGCGTCGTGCCGATGCTCGTTGCGCGCGGCGGCCGCGACTTTGCCGCGACGTTCGGCGGCGGCGTCCACGGGCACCCGAAGGGCTCGGAGGCCGGCGCGCGGGCGGTCCGGCAGGCGCTCGAAGCGACCCTCGCCGGCGTCGAACTCGAGGCCGCCGCGAAGAAACACGTGGAGCTCGCCGAGGCCCTGAAGAAGTGGGGCCGGAACCCGCCGGGTGCCGGGGAGTAGTTTTCAGCGCTCCTCGGCGTCCCGCATCGCGCGTTCCAGATCCTTCGAGACCTTGAGCCGCCGCGCGAACTCCCGGAGCCGGTCGACATCCAATCGCCCCCTTTGCCGGACAAGGATCGATCGCACGTCCTGGATGTCCTGCGGCGAGCCATACGAGAGCTTGAAGGCGACCGTATCCTCGGGACGGGCGACGCGGAGGACACCGTCGCCGAACTTCACGTCGAGTGCTTCACGCACTTGCGCGGTTTCGGACGGGTCGCGTGCCAGTTTCACGTCGACGTGGAAGGCGGAATGATCGTCGAACACGGTGACGTGGCTTCGATCGACGCGGGCGCTCTCGAAATCGGTCGCCGCGGCCGTGAGGCCTTCCGCGCGCAGCGCCTCGACAAAATCGGGGATCTGGTCCGAGGCGAGCGCCACCAGCGCGTCGACATCGGACGTGGCGCGCGGCTGCCCCCATGCCATGACCGCCACGCCGCCGACGTACGCGTAATCGACGCGGGCCCGCCTCGCCGCCCGATCGAAGGCCAGGGCGGTCTCCTCAACGTCTCGCACGTTCCGCCGCCTCGCGGAGTCGCCGGCCGAAGCGAGCGAGCGAGAAGCCCATCCGGAGGCTCTCCTCCGGGGCGAGGCCGCGAAGGCGCTCCGCCTCTCGTCGCTTCTTCGTGCGTCGGTCTTCGACGTCCACGAAACGCCATGGGCGGGGAAAGCGGATAGCCTCTTCGGTGCGGAGGGGAGGCCCGCTTAATACAATCAGATCGTGACGCTCACCCAGGCCCGGTTGTTCGCGTAATCCTCCTCGAGGAAGAGCCGCTCGGGGTTGACCTCCTCTTCGAGGACGTAGGTCCCGCTTGCAAGCCCGGTCACGTCGACGAACTGGCCGTCGAGGTCGCTGTCGTACTCGTCGGCCCACCCCGTCGAGATCCCCTGGAAGCCCGGGATCGGCGGCGAGCCGGCGACGCCCTGCGAGCCGCAGACCTCGTACTTCGGCGGCCCGCCCGTGGGGTCGTAGAGGGCGATATCGATGACGCAGAAGCCGAGTTTCGCGCCGAACACGAACGTAAGCTTCGGGTCCTCGGCGAGGATCTCCCCGGGGAGCTTCGCCGGCTGCGAGCTCCGGAGGGCGTCCCACTTCGCGAACGCGGACGTCGTCCAGAGCCGGTAGTCGGCGTACTCGCGGAAGTGGTAGTGGCCGTGGCAGGACGCCGCCTCGAACCATTCGGGGTGGTCGCCGGGCGAGCCGATGATGAGGTCGCCCGAGCCGAGGTTCGGCGTCGTGTACGTGAAGCGGACCACGCGTCGCGTCCCCGGCTCCACCATCCCTTCCTGCACGACGCAGTGCTGCGCCTTGAACTCCATCGTGTGGACGCTCGGCTCCATCGTCTCGGCGTCGACGAGGAGGTCCGGGCAGCCCCGCGGGTCCGAACAGGGCACCGTCGCGGCGTGGCTTGCGTCCGCCGTCGGGATCCCGACGGGAAGCCATGGCGCTGAGAGCAGGACGGCGGCGATCGACAGACTGGCGTATAGCCCGGACTTTGCGTGGTCCACGAGGTTCCCCCGGACGCCCGGAACCGGCCGCCCCCCAATCATCGTTCGCTGGGTGCGCCCGGAAAGCTGCAACTTCTGGGAACCTTCATATCGAGGCATATCATCTGGTGATAAAACCGGGTGATGCCATGGAGGGAACCCAGCTCACGGAGGCGCGCGCCGG
>JBQTJL010000340.1:0-8757 GCA_052387135.1 Methanobacteriota archaeon
TTGCCGAAGCGAAGCGCTTGAAGGACCAGATCGCGGAAGGCGACGACCGCGAGGCGATGTTCATGGGGCTCGGCGACATCGTGATCCCTTCGGTCCTCATCGTCTCCTCGCTCGAGTTCCTGGAGGCGACGACGCAGGCCTACGGGCTCCCGGGGAACGTCCTCGTCGGCGGCGCCACGTTCCTCGGCGCCCTCGGCGGCTTCGCGTTCCTCATGGCCGCGGTGATGCGCGGGAAGCCGCAGGCCGGCCTGCCGGCGTTGAACGGCGGAGCGATCATCGGGTTCTTCGTCGCGCTGCTTCCCCTGTACGGCATCGCGCCGCTGCTGCCGTGATGTGCGGATCGGTAATAAGTAATAAGTAAGTAGTTTGTACTTATTGGGGCGGCGCGCGTCCCCGGACGTCCGCCTCGACCGCCCGCGCGTCCTCCGGCCGCACGCCAAGCTCTGAGGCGAGGCGGTCCAGCATCGCGCGCTCCTTCCGGGAGACGCCGCCGGTCGCGGCCTCCTCGAACGCGGCCCGGTAGACCTGGAGCTTCCGGAACGCGACGTACTCCGGCGACCCGGTCGCATCCGGCAGCGCGCGGTCGGCGACGCGCTCGGCGAACCGTTGCAGGGGCGAGAGCGCGAAGACCAGCGCGGCGGCCGCCAAGACCCCGATGAGCAGGCCCGCGCGCTCCTCGAAAAAAGCTTTCACGAGCTCGGAGGCGACGAAGAACACGGCGACGAAGATCGCGGCGACGGTGCCGCCCCGGATGGTCCACTTCAGGCGCAGGTCGATGTCGAAGAGGTTCGTCTTCAGGATCCCGTAGGCAAGGAGCGCGACGAACACGACGTACGCGGCGGCCTGGCCGAAGATCCACACGACGTCCCAGCGCGGGTTCGTGCCCCAATTGGCGAAGCCGTAGGTCGCGAACGCCGAGACGTAGAGGGCCCCGAGTACCACGTCGCGGACCCCGAACGCGACCGCGAACGCTCTGGCCTGCGACCGGGCCGCCGAGCCCGGAGGCGCCCGGCGCCAGGCCGCGACCGCCGCGACGAGCCCGAAGAAGAACACCGCCCCGTTTGCGAGCGCCAGATAGGTCGTTGCCGGCCCGCAGACGCACTCCCACGGCGCGTACCACACGGGCGCAAGGCCGCTCACGTGGACGTGGGTCCACGCGAGGACGTGGACCGCGCCCGCCGCGACCCAGGCAAGGAAGACCGTCTCCGCGACCCGGCCCCGGAACGGACGCGTAAGCGGCGTGTCGAGCGTCGCGATGAGGAGGAGGTAGAGGGGCGCGATCGCGGCCCATTGCACGGCACGCACGGCCTGCGCCCCGTACGCGCTCCCGTAGTCTCCCATGAGGTAGAGGAGCCCGATCCCCGCGCCGATGCCGGCCCCCTCGACCGCAAGCACGATCGCCAGCCGACGGTTCTGCGGGCGGCCCGGCCGCGCCCCGTAGACGAGCGCTGCCATCGCCCACGCGACGACGAGCACGACGAGCCCGGGGACGGCGTACGGGTTCGCGACGAGGTCCACGGCTCGTAGAACCGTTCTTTCTACTTGCTACTTGCTCCTTGCTCCTTGGCTCGTCTCCAGGACGTAGAGCGTCCCCGCGACCGTGTCCGTCGCGAGGATCACGTCGCCCAGCATCACCGCGGTCGCGACGACGCCGACCTCGCGGGCGCGCTCGGGAAGGTCCGGCCGCGGCGGCGGGATCCAGTGCGCCACCGGGCGCGGGTCCGCGAGCGCCTCGCGGGTCGAGGTATCGAACAGGAACAGCCCCGCATGGTTGTGCGTGACGCCGAGGAGCTTCGCGCCCCTCGAGAAGAACGGGATGTGGAGGTTCAAGTGCGGGTCGTCGCCCGGGATGAGGTCGTCGTCCGGGTGCCGCCACTGCCCAAGGAGGGTCGGGGCGGTCGGGTCCGCCGTGTCGTAGAACGTGAGGAAGGCCGACGCGGGGCCGTCTCCCGTCTCGGTCCTTGGCGTCGCGGCGGTCGCAAGTACGCCGTCCACCACGACCGGCGCCGGGAGGAACGAGTGCCACCGGAGGATCGGCGAGGCGCCCTTCTCCAGCGTGTAGCCGATCTCGACCGGGTTCCGCGGGTCCTCGATGTCGTAGATGCGGCCGCCGCCTCCGAACGCGCCTTGGTAGAGGAGGCGCTCGCCCGTCACCGGGTGCTGGATCACCGTGGGGTCGTGCGCGAAGAAGAAGCCCTCCTCGATCCCGCGGGGGTCGAACACGTGCCGCGCGACCGGCGTCAACGAGACCGGCGACCGGGAGAATTCGAAGATGGTGAAGCCGTCCGCGGCCGCGGAGGCGCCGGGCTGTCCCGTCGCGATCGAGCCTAGCACCGTGAGCTGCCAATGGTTCACGATGAGGTACTCGCGTCCGTCCGCCTCGAAGAACCCGAAGACGTGCGGCAGCTCCGCCATGGGGTAGCGGAGGGCGAGCGTCGGCGCCGCGGGGTCGCTTGCGTCGACGATCTCGATCGCGGGGGGAACCGGCGGGTTCGTGAAGGTCGTCTCGATCGCGACGAAGGCGAACGCCGCGTCCGCGGTCGCAGCGAGCGCCTCGCCCTCCGAGGTCCCGTAGTCGCTCTTGTAGTTCCCGAGGAGCCGCGGCGCGCGCGGATCCGATACGTCGACGACCGCGAAGCCCGAGCGCGTGTCGTGGTCGGTCGCGATGAAAAGGCGGTCCCCCGCCACGGCGAGGCGTCCCGCCATGCCGGCCTCGAGGACCCCCGGCACCGGCAGGTCGCCCGTCACGTATTCGATCGCGGTGACCGCGCGGAGCCCCGCCTCGCGTCCCGGGTGGAGCGCCGGGTCCTTGTGGTCGTGCCCGATATCGACCGCGGGGATGTCGATCCCGGCAAGCGGGGGCAACCCGGCAGAGCCGGGCCCGTCCGCCGGGGAGAGACAGCCGGCCGTTACGACAAGGGACGAGACGACGAGGACCGCGCGGATCGGCGACATGGCCACCGGGCCCTGGAAGGCAGACCCCCTCCATGAAGGTCACGTCTGGTGTGCCCGTGGAAACCACCGCACGATGAAGGAAGTCTTAAGAGGGCCTGCGAGAACCAAGGCCCGTGGACACGGAAAGCGTCGAAGCCCTGGGGCGCGCGCGCGGCTACGCCGACATCTTCTGGCTCGTGAAACGCATCGTCGACCGGCACCTCGGCAAGTCCCGAGCCGGTATCATGCTCGGCCTCTCGCCGCTCGGGATGCACCCGGCCGGTTTCCTCGGCGGCTACTTCGTCGTGGGCTCGAACGCGATCGTGCTGAACCGGAACGTCCTCGATTACGTCCGCTTCCACGAGCCCTCCCACCACAACGCGTACGCGTTCCACGTCCTCCTCCACGAATACCTCCACACGCTGGGGTATTTCACCGAAGACCAGGTGCGGCCGCTCGCGTTCCGGCTTTCCTCCGCCACGTTCGGCGAGAACCATCCCGCGACCCTGATCGCGGCCGCGATGATGCCCGGCGCCATCGGCGGCCGAGCGCCCGCGTTCTTCCGGCGCCTCGTCTTCCCCGAGGTCGGATGGGCCCCGCCCGAGAGCCCCGAGATCGAGATCGTGAAAGGGTTCGATCCGGACGCTTCTCCCTATATCGCATAAGGGCAGGAGCAAGAAGCAAGTAGCAAGAGGCAAGTAGTCGCGCGTGGCCGAGCTTCGCATCCAGGGCGGGGGCACCATGGTCTTGGGAAAAATCGTCTGCCTCGGGAAAACGTACGCGAAGCACGCCGCCGAGATGGCCTCCGAGGTCCCGGCGGAGCCGATGTTCTTCCTCAAGCCGGCGTCGTCGTTCCTTCCCTCCGGCGGCACGGTCCGGCTCCCGCCGCGGTCGAAGCGCGTCGAGCATGAGGTGGAGCTCGGCGTGGTCATCGGACGGATCTCGCGGGCACATCCCGAAGCCCGCTGGCGCGAGGCCGTTCTGGGATACAACGTGCTCATCGACGTGACCGCGCGCGACCTGCAGGCGGAAGCGAAGAAGCGCGGCGAACCGTGGGCGCTCTCGAAAGGTTTCGACACGTTCTGCACGATGAGCGACTTCGTGCCCGCCGCGCGCGTCCCGGACCCGCATGCGCTGGGGCTCGAACTTTCCGTGAACGGCACGGTCCGGCAGAAGGCTTCGACCGGCGAGATGGTCCACAAGATCCCGCGCATCCTCGAGTACCTTTCTTCGGTGATGACGCTCGAGCCCGGCGACGTCGTCGCGACCGGGACCCCCGAAGGCGTCGGCCCCCTCGCGCGGGGCGACCGCGTCGAGGCCCGCCTCGGGGACCTCGCGACGCTGCACGTCGACGTCGCGTAGCGGGCAAGCCTTATATGCATCCGGACCCACTCCGACGCGTGCGTGGAGGCCCGCTTGCAGCCTTGCTCCTTGCGTCCGCGTTCGCGGGATGCCTGACGCAGAGCGAGGAGGTCGCGCCGACCGGCGCCGTGGCCGGCCTCCTCGACGTACCGGTCGCGAAGGTCGCCGACCCGTGGTACGACGCAGAGGGGATCCCGAACACCCGCTACCACGAGCCGGGCCATTCTCCGTTCCACACACTCGAAGAGATCGAGGCGCGCCTCTTCGACTGGGAGGCGCGTTACCCCGACCTCGTCCGCGTCGACGTGATCGGGCGCTCGATCGAAGACCGGCCCATCTGGGACGTGGTCGTCACCGACGAGCGGGTCCCGGGGCCGAAGCTTTCGCCGCTCATCGACGGCGGACACCACGCAAACGAGCTCGCGGGGATCGAGATCGCGCTCTTCACCGTAGACTTCCTCCTCGAGAACCACGCGAAGAACGAGACCGTCCGCGGGCTCCTCTCCGACCTCGAGGTCCACGTCGTCCCGATCGTGAACCCGGACGGCTACGTGCGGGGCCAGCGCGGGAACGCCCTCGGCGTGAACCTGAACCGCAACTACGACATCGATTGGGGCGACCCCGCGGGCGCCTCGAACCCGGTGATGGGGCAGCTTGCCCACGCGACCGGGCAGAACGTGAACTCGGTCCCGATCGTCGCCGAAAACTGCGGCTCGGCCCCCTTCTCCGAGCCCGAGACCCAAGCGATGCGGGACCTCTTCGTGCGCCTTGCCCCGACCGGGGCGTTCTATCTTACCGGCCACACGCCGACCCACGCGCTCACCGCGCCGTGGGGCGCGTTCAACGTGCCGTTCGCGATCCCGCCCGAGCACGACGCGGTCTTCTCGTCCGTCTTCGACTACGTACGCCGCAACACCGAGTACCAAGCCGGAAAGTCCGGTTGGGGGAAGACGGACGCCGGGCTCCCGTATTCGTCCAGCGGCTCGAGCCAGGACTACTTCTATCTTGTCGCGAAGCGCCCCGCGTTCACGCTCGAGGTCGAGTTCTGGTACACGAGCGTGAAGGACCCCGACTACGCGTCCCGGCAATACCTCGAACCCTACGAGGGGCTCCGGTATTGGATGGACGCGACGCTGCCGATCCCGATGTTCCTCCTGTCGAACGCGAAGGCCCTCGCCGCGTGGGAGCTTCCGACCGCGCCCGCGGTCGTCCCCGAATCCTCGATCCCGCCCCCGCCGTCGCACCGGTTCCTCTTCGTCGAACCGCCGATCATCCTCCACTGATCCCCATGCCGCGGCGCGACTACGGTGCGGAGCTTTCGGAGGAGACCCACAAATGGGCGGCCCGCCTCGCCACCCGACGGGCCTCGACCGTCGCCGCGCGCGACGAAGGCGAAGGGCTCCTCCGGAACATCGACGCCTACGAGACGGACGCGAAGCACTTCGAAGCGGAAGGCGACCTCGTGCGCGCCTTCGAGAGCGTCGTCTGGGCCTGGGCCTGGCTCGAGATCGGAGAGGACCTCGGGTACCTCTTCCGTCCTCCGGACTCGCCCCAGGACGAAGGTCCATGACCGGGGGCCGAGGCGGTACGGGAGAACCGACGCCGGGCGCATGAGAAAAGAGCTTTACCACGCGCGGTGCATCCTGACGCGTCGGGTCGGGCGGTCGTGGACGCGATCGAAGGGACGGCGACGGCGGCCCGCCTGAGGTCGGGCAATGGCCACACTCACGGAATATCGGTTCTCGAAGCGCCCTGGAGTCGTCGATGGCTTGTCGAACGGGAAGCGGGGGGCCTTCCACTACACGACGGCGGGCGATTGGATCGGGGAGTTTCGGCCGCCCTCGGCGAAGGCCGTAGAGTGGAGGTTGCCAGCCGGAATCTACGGGGCGACCCGCGGCGGATTGGAGCGCGTGCGGGTCGGCCCTCGCGGAGGGTTATGGACCGCCCTCGCCGGCGGGGATTTTCTTGTGCGGCTCGACCCACACACGAACGCCTGGACGCTCATCGAGGGGGGCCCCAATTATCGGGGCGTAGCACGCGGGCTCACGTTCGACGGACGCGGGCGTGCGTGGTATCGGCTGGAGGGTGCGCCGCCCGGCCCAGGACACCTCGTGCGGTACGACCCCGCGGCGGGGACAAGCGAGCTCTGGTCGCTGCCGGTCTTGTTCGGCGCTCCCGGCGCCCTTTGCGTGGACGCCCGCGGCCACGTCTGGGCGACCTTCACTACCGCGCGCGGGCGGGGCCACGGTATCGGCCACCTCGACCCCGTCGCTCGCACCTTTGACGAATTCCGCGTGGCGTCGGGCCAGGAGAGCTATCACGGGCTTGCGACCGACCCGGCAGGTACCAGCGTCTGGTTTACCTACGAGATCTTCCAGAGCGGCGTTCGACCCCAGAACCTCACTGTGTTCCGCCTCGATCTCGCCACGCGGCGCTGCCATGGTTTTCCCCTTCGCTCGCTTAGCACGATCGGGCGACAGCCCCGCCGACTCGAAGTCGACGCACGGGGCGACGGGTGGTTCGTGGACGAGTCCCACTTCGTCGGGAAGATATCGAAGACGCAAGTGTGCGCGCGTCACCCCCTCGATTGGAAGACGACAAAAGTGGGGCACACAAAGACCCGACCAAACGTCACCGAAGAGCAAGGCGCGCCTCCGGTCGTTCGGTCCGCGACCATATATAACCCCCCGGTCCTCCTGTGGGACACGGCCTGCAGCACCGATTTTTTTGTCCCCGGCGTGGTCCCCCACGGTCTTGCGCTCTATGGTGGAAGCGCGTGGTTCGCGGACGGGCCGCTCAACAACCGGCGCGCTATCTTTCGTCTCACGCCATGAACCCGGGCGCCCTGCGCCAAGCATGGGCCCGGCCGGACCCGCCAGACCCGAGCGGGCGCGACAGGGTCTCCTCCAGAACAGTCGCACCCCCGGTTTCGCTTCTGCCGCCTAGCGGCGAACGTTGAAGCCCGGACGACGCCGTGCCGCCGCATGCAGCCACGGTTCGTCCCGTACCGTCCCGAGGTCCCGACCGCGCCCGAATGCGCCCGCCGCGCAAGCGCGTTCTACGACCGTATGAACGGCCGCCGATCGGTGCGGATGTTCTCCCGGACCCCGGTCGGCCGCGAGGTGATCGAGTGGCTGCTTCGAACGGCCGGCACGGCCCCCTCGGGCGCGCACAAGCAGCCGTGGACCTTCGTTGCGGTGTCCGACCCCGAGACGAAGCGGCGCCTCCGCGAGGCGGCGGAACGGGAGGAGCGGCGGTTCTACGACGAGATCGCGCCGGAAGAATGGCTCCGCGACCTCGCCCCGCTCGGGACCGACTGGAAGAAGACGCACTTGACCGATGCGCCTTGGGTCGTGGTGGTCTTCGCGAAGGACTGGGGGATCGACCCGGACGGCACCCGGCGCAAACACTACTACGTGAACGAGAGCGTGGGGATCGCCGTCGGGTTCCTCCTTGCCGCGGTCCGCGAGGCCGGCCTCGTCGCGCTCACGCACACGCCGAGCCCGATGGGTTTCCTCCGCGAACTCTTCGGGCGCCCCGCAAACGAGCGCCCGTACGTCGTGATCCCCGTGGGCTTCCCCGCCGCCGATGCCGTAGTCCCGGACCTTTCCAGAAAGCCCCTGTCCGAGACGACCGTATGGGTCGGAGGCGAGCCTTAAGCCGCGAGGAGGCAATCCGGACCGGGGCCCGATGTTCGACTTTGCGCTCACCGAGGAGCAACGCGCGATCCAGAAGGCGGCCGCGGACTTCGCGGACGCCTGGCTCGTCCCGAACGCGGCCCGGATGGACGAAGCGCGCGCCTTGGACCCGAAGGTCCTCGAGGAGGCGGCCCGGCTCGGGTTCTATGGGATGAACGTCCCCGCCGAGCACGGCGGCCTCGGCCTCGACACGGTCTCGATGGGGCTCGTCGCAGCCGAGTTCGGGCGCGCCTGCGGCTCGACCGCGCTGCACCTTTTTGCCCACACGGTCCTTGCGTCGGAGCACATCCGCCGCCTCGGCTCGGACGCCCAGCGGCGTGCGCACCTTCCGAAGATGGCGCGAGGCGAATGGTGCGGCGCGTGGGCCCTCACGGAGCCCGGCGGCGGCTCCGACGTCACCGGGATGCGGACCCGGGCCGAACCCGACGGGGACGGGTGGCGGATCACCGGCGAGAAGTGCTTCATCACGAACGGATCCATCGCGGGCGTGGTCGTCGTCACGGCCCGCACGCCGGACGGCTACGGCGCCTTCGTCGTGCGGAAAGGGGCTCCCGGGTTCTCCGCGGCCCGGAGCCACGAACTCGCCTGCATGCGGGCCTCGGACACCGCCTCCTTGCACTTTGACGGCTGCCGCGTCGACGGCGCGGCCCGGCTCGGCGGCCGTGGCGCGCTCCACGACGCGTTGGGCTGCCTCGACCTCGAACGCGTCGTCGCGGGCGCGATGATGACCGCGATGGCACGCGAGCTCCTCCGTCGTTCCTTG
>JBQTJL010000341.1:0-6341 GCA_052387135.1 Methanobacteriota archaeon
GGGAAGTACTGGACGCCGCCGCCGACCTGCGCGACGCCGGCCGACGTGGGCGGGGCCGTGACGGCCGCGGCCTGGTCCGTCGCCTCGATCGGGACGAAGCCCGACGTCGGCGAGTTCTGGTTGTAGGTCGACGCCCCTCCCTGGAGCTGGTCTTGGAGGGCGTTCTTGTCGTCCTCCTCCATGTTCGGGATGCGGAGCTCGGTCGGTTCCTCCCACGCGTCGGAGCCGAGGACGACGACGTCCGGGTCGACGACGACGCTGCCTTCGTGCTCGGGCGCAGCCGCGGTCTCCTGTGGCTCTTCGACCGCTTCCTCGCCGGCGCCTTCGGCGCCTCCGTCCTCTTGGGCGGCCACGCTTGCGGCCGGGAGGAGAAGGGCGAAGAGGGCAAGGAGGACGATCCAGGATTTTCTAGGTTCCATGTTCAGGCCTCCGGAGTGACGGTGACGGTCCAGTCGCCGATGGGTCCTGCCGCGTCGCCCGCAAGGCCCGGCCGCGCGTCGACGCGCAGGCTCCAGGTCGTGGCGGCGCTGGGGTCTCCCGCGAAGTTCGCGGAAGAAGGCGCGCAGGACTGGGTGATCGAGTTCCCGGTGGGTCCGCCGACGTGGGTCCCGAGGAGGACCTCGCACGCCTTCGTCGCGGAGCCCCCGGCGGTGTGGAGCACTTGGACGCGCAGTTCGCCCGTGTACGCAAAGACGGAGGCGGCGACGCGCCAGTTGCGGTTCGCGCTCGAGAACCCTTGCGTGACGGTCTGGCTCCTCATGAACGCGGAGCCTCGACATTCCGCACCGGGCGCGAGCGTGCCGCAGGAGAAGCTCGGGTTCGGCCCGAGCGCCTGCAGCGTGATCGCGGTTCCAAAGACCATGGCCGAAAGGATTCCGGCCGCGACGATTGCGGGACGCATGGCAACACCGGGAATGGTTCCCGGGGGCCGGCTTCGCCTTCGGAGCGCTTAAGCGCTCATCTGTCACCGCGGGGAGGAACAGCCTTTAAAAGCGCCGTGACACGGGCGAGTCAGGCCTGCTCGAGGACGGGCGGGTCCGGAGGCGAGGGCGGGGCCGCCCCTAGGGCGCCGATGCGGGACCGGACGACGGGCGTCTCGGGGTCGGAGGCGGAGAGCTTGGTCCCGAGGCCGGAGACCGCCGCATGGATCCGGTGCCGTTCCGCGAGGATGTGGCCCGTGCGTCCTTCGCGGCGCTCGACGACGAGCCCGGTCGTAAGGAGCCGGCGGAGGTGCCAGGTGACGGTCGTCGGGGAGACCGCGAGCCGGTGCGCAACCTCGGCGCGGAACGAGCCGTCCCGGTCGATGATCTCGCGAAGGACGGCCACGGTCTCGGCATTCTTGAGGATCGGAAGGATGCGCCGTTCGTCCTCGCTGAACCGCCCGTCGTTCTTGAAGTAGCGCTGCTTGTTCCCGTCCGGGGTCCGGACCAAGAGCCCCATCTCGTGGAGGCGCTCAAGATGGTAGGCCGCCGTGCTGTGGCATACTTCGACGACGGCCGCGACGTCCTGGATGCACGCGCCGGGGTGCTCCGCGACGACCTCGTAGATCCGCTTCCGCGTCTCGTTCGAGAGCGCCGCGTCCTTCTGGAGCCGGTGGTAGAGGATGAGGATCGGGACGGCAAGGAGCAGCGCGCCGGCCGCAAGGGCTACGCCGGAGCGGGGGTCCGCCGCGACGTACCCGGGCCCTTGCGCGAGGCGGACCGGTTCCGCGGGGTCGACGCGTCCGAAGGTCCCGTCCGCGGTCCGCGCGACGATCGTGGCAGAAGAGAGCGACGTCCCGGACGCCCGCGTCGTCTCGGAGCCGGCGCCCCGCATCGCGGGGTCGCCTGTCGCGCCCGTCCCGACGCCGGCGGCCCCGACGGACGCGGGCTCGTGCGAGCGAGCGATGCGGCAGAGGCCGCCCTCGCATCGGAGGAAGAACGAAACGCGGCCTTCGAACGCCGCGCGACCGGAAACGTGGACGACGAGGTTCAGCGGATCCTGCCCGGGTTCGGGGGCCGGGACCGGGGCGGGCATCGTCGCCTCGCGATAGAAGAACCGGGCGAGCGTCGAGGCGTCTTGCGTCTCGGCCGTGAACTCCGCGAGGGCGAGCGGCCGGATCTCGTCCTCGTCCATCCAGGGGCCCATCCAACGCGCCCCCGTGCGCGATCCGAACGCGCCTTCGCGGATCGACGCGCCCTCTCCATCGGTGGAAGCGCTCGCGGCGGGCGCGAGCGCGACGGACGCGACGGCCGCGGCGCGCGGCAGCGGGTTCGGAAGCGTCGTCGCGGATTCGAGGCCGCCCCAAGGGTCGGACGTGGAAGGAAGGGCTGGCTCGGCGGCCGAGCGCGCGTCCTCGAGCGCCCACCGTGCGCCCTGCTCGATCGCTTCGGGGGCGCCGGCTCCGGGCGGATCCGCGACGAGGTCCTGGGCGACGCCCGTAGGGTCGGGCGGTGCCCCTTGGGCGCCTCCGCAGGATCCGAGCGAGAACCAGAAGCCGAGCACGGCGCGCCCGACCGAGCCCAACGTGCGCCAGTTCCCGCAGCCGGCGGCTTCGTAGGTATCCTGGATCCAATCCGTGACGTCGCCCGAGCCGCTCGACGGGCTCGTCTCGGGCGTTAGGCACACGCCTTCGTCCACGCGGACGCGACAGTGCAGGGGATCGGCGGAGGCGCCGATCGCGCTGAACGTGAAGAGTACGAGGAGCGCCGCTGCCGACCCGGATGCGGTAGACCGCCTCAACTGGAACCTCCCGTTTATAACCCAGCCGCCCGACCGTTCCCCTCGGGCCCATTAAGGGTTTCGGAAAGGGAGCGGGGGCAATGCCGTGACACGCACTGCCACGGGATAAACCTTTTCCGCGAGCGCGTCCGCGGGGACTCCGGCGCATGCGCCCAAGGCGGGCGTCCGCGTGCCACCGAAAAGCCAAAAGCGGAGAAGCGCGGTGTGGCGGCGGACCACGGAGGCCGGCCGGGCCGGAATTGCCTCGGGGGGGGGGTTGGGTAAAAACCCCACCCCCCCCAGACCCCCCTTGCTTCGGGGGGAAACCCCCCGGCAGTTTCCCCCCGAACCCCCCTTCGCCTGGGCACGTAGATCAGTCCGGTAGATCGCGTGCTTCGCAAGCACGAGGCCTCGGGTTCGAATCCCGACGTGTCCATCCGTTTCTGCGGTTCTTCGACAGTTGCCAAACGCGGCTTCTACGTCTGTTCCAAAACCGCTAACCTCCTGGTTCTCTGACCGCGGCAAGAGAGAAGCTTGGTGCGCGCACGAGTCTGGGCGCTCGTCGTGGCCGCAGCCGCGGTCCTGCCGGTCGCCCACGGCCAATACGGATCTCCGCCCCTAGCGAACCAGCCTCCGGTCATCGCGTTCGCGACGCCCGCGGAGGGCGCGAACCTGCCGCCGGGGATCGTGACGATCTCCGGCGAGGCGCGCGACGAGGACCCGGACGACGCCGTGGCCGTCGTCGAATTCATGGTGAACGGCGTCACGGGATGGACCCCCGCGGTCGGCGTCTCGCCGTGGACCGCGACCTGGGACACCGGCCCTTCGGCGTCCGGCGACTACGTCGTGAACGCGCGCGCCTCGGACGGGACCGCCTACTCGCCCGTGGTCGCGGTCGCGTTCACGGTCGGGTCCCCGGCCCTGCCGCCCGAGCCCGAACTCCCCGTCGAAGGGGCCGTACCGTCTGAGACCGGCGGGACGCCGGCGGCCGGCCCGCCGGCAGGCACGGAAGCCCCCGAGGTCCCGGCGACAGGCCCTGTCGCGGTCTTCGCGCTTCTCGTGCTCGCGGCGGTCGCGCTGCGGCGGTCACGCCCGTAGCACGTCGACCTCGAACGACGCGAGGTCGCCGAACGGGTCCGCGCCGGCGGACACCGTGTAGCGGCCGGCCACCGGGAACGCGAGCGGCCCCGCGAAGACGCGTGGGTCCTCGGACGTGGCCCGTGCGACCGCCGTGGACGCGTCGCCGGGCCCTTCGATGCGGACGTCCAGCGCCGAAAACGGCACGGGCGAGCGGCGGTGCTGCTCGCCCTCGACGGTCCAGCGTGCGTCGACGTCGGTTCCGGCGACGAGGCGGAGCGGGACCTCGAGCGTCGTCCGGAAGAGCGCCGAGTGCGCTCGCCCGTACGTCCGGACCGGAAGCCGGGCGAGCTCGTGGGGCGCAAGGGTGACGTTCTCGAGCGAGGCCTCCGCGAGGACGACGTCGGTGACGGGCCGGTCCGCTCCGGGGATCGTGGCGTCGTCCGCGATGTCGCGCACGACCTCCATGCCGGAGACGACCTGCCCGAACATCGCGAACCGGCCGAACGCGCGCGAGGCGGCCGTGTCGGGGTCGCGAAGGTGGGGCTGCGCGTGCTCGCAGACGAAGAACTGGGACGTCGCCGTGTCCGGGTCCGGCTCGCGGGCCATCCCGAGGCAGCCGGCGGCAAAGAAGAGGTCGTCGTGGGTCTCCAACGGGATCGTCTCGTCCGAGCCGCCGTTCCCGGTCCCCGTCGGATCGCCGCCCTGGACGACGAAGTCGTCGATCACGCGGTGGAAGATGGTGCCGTTGTAGAAGCCCGCGGCGACGAGGTCGACGAAGTTCTTCGTCGTCACGGGCATCCGGTCCGCGTAGAGGAGGAGCACGATGTCGCCCTTCGACGTCTCGAGGCGGACGCCCGGATACGAGGCTTCCGGTGCGGCGCGGCCGGCCTCGTCGTCGATCGGACCCGACGCCACGCAACCCGCGATCAGGCTCGCCACGACGAGGCCGATCCACGGCGCCCGCGACGGCCTCATTCGTACCATACCTCGACCTCGTAGCCGTCCGGATCCCGGAAGTAGGCGTACGGATGGCCGCGCGAGAAGGCCCCGCGCCGCACGCTTCGGGCGCCCGCAGCCCGAGCCGCGGCGACCACGGCGTCGATCGCGCCCGGCGCGCGGAGCCGGAAGCCGAAATGAAGGACGCCGCCGCCGGCCCGGGCGCGTCGCGGCCGACCCGAGGCGACGAGGGACAAGACCCCCTTCGAGCCCGGGACCACAAGGTCGACATGGCGTCCGTCGTCGTACGTTGGGCGCGCGCCGAACGTCTCGCGGTAGAACGCCTTCGAGCGCTCCACGTCGCGGACCCGGATCGCGACGTGCGAGAGGCCGAACGTGGCGGACCTCGAGGCGCGGACTCGGACCACGAGGCCGCAGAGAAGTAGGTACATATCAATCATATAGGGCCGGACCGGTCATCGGTCGATGACGTCCGGCCTTCTTCTCGGCGCGGCCGGCCTGCTCGTCGCGATCGGCGTCGCGCACTCCTATCTTGGCGAGAAACACATCCTCCGGCGCTTGGTCCGCCGCGAGGACCTGCCGAAGCTCTTCGGCAGCGACGTCTTCACGAGGCGCACGATCCGGCTCGCGTGGCACGCGACGTCGATCGCGTGGTGGGGGTTCGCGCTGGTTCTCCTTTCGCCGGAGGATCCGGACCACGTGCTCTATGCGACTTCGGCGACGTTCGGCGTCTCCGCGGTGATCGCGGCCGTAGGGACCCGGGGGCGGCACCTGTCGTGGATCGTGTTCGCTGCGATCGCGGCGCTCGCCTTCGCCGCCGTCTGAACGAATACGTACTTTTTACTTACATTATACGTACTTCATGCCGTCCCCAAAAGCAAGAGGTTCGGCTGCGAGAGCAACCGGATCACGTGCTGCAGGAAGGCGGCGCCGACGTGGCCGTCGATCACGCGGTGGTCGAAGGACGCGGACAGGTTCATCCGGCTCCGCGCGACGACCGCATCGTCGACGACGACGGCGCGCTTCTCGATCTTGTGGACGCCGAGGATCGCGACCTCGGGATGGTTGATGACGGGCGTCGCGCCGAGCCCGCCGTCCTTCCCGAGCGACGTGATCGTGAACGTCGAGCCCTTGAGCTCGTCGAGCGTCGCCTTGCCGGACCGGGCCTTCTCGGAAAGTTCCTGGATCTCCTTTGCGATCTCGAAGATCGATTTCTTGTCGCAGTCGCGGACGACGACCACCATGAGCCCGCGCTCGGTCGCGGCGGCGACGCCCACGTGGTAGTCGCGACGGACGACGAGTTCCATCTTCTCCTCGTCCATCTGGGCGTTCACGTGCGGGAATCGCTTCAGTCCCGCGACGACCGCCTTCACGATGAACGGAAGGTACGTGAGTTTGACACCCTGGGATTGGGCAAGGCCTTCCGCCTGAGAGCGGAGCTTCACGAGGTCTTCGACGTCGCACTCGTCCCAGTACGAGAAGTGCGCGGCGTGGTCCTTGGAGCGCCGCATGTTGTCGAATATCGCCTTCCGGAGCCCGCGGATCGGGATGCGCTCCACGGCAGCGACGAGAGCGGGCACGCCTTTCGGCGCGCCGGGAGCGGC
>JBQTJL010000342.1:0-2360 GCA_052387135.1 Methanobacteriota archaeon
CTCCCACACGGAATTCGCGGGGCCGGCCCGGCGCTCGCACCGCATCATGATCGAGGACCTTGCCCCGGACACGACCTACTACCTCGAGGTCGGCGTCCGGGACGAGGCGTCCGAACGCGACGGCTCCGTCGAGCACCGGTCGGAGCGGCTCACGTTCGTGACGCGTCCTTCGATCGACCTTTCGATCCAGAGCCCGCGGCCCGCCACCACCGCGTCCCGCACGATGACGCTTCGTCTTGCGGGCGCCCATCTCGTCGACCGCGCGGCCGTGCTGACCTACAGCGCGACCCTCGAGCGCGTGGACGAGGAGGCGCCGCCGATCGCGGTCCTCTTCTTCTCCTCTGGACCCGGCGGCGTCGAGCGCGCGATCGACCTTTCGGGCGTCCCCGACGGGCGATACCGGCTCGTCGTCGACGCATCGCGCGCCGCCGACCGGCAGGCCGCCGTCGTCGAGGGGCTCGTCGTCGACGGCACGCCGCCCTCCGTCTTCGTGGGGGAAGGCGGCGAGATCGTCGTCGCCGACGAACGGCCCGTATTCTCCCTCGTCGCAAGCGACGCGTTCTCCGGGCTCGACCCCACCGCCGTGCGGCTCACGATCGACGGCTCGAGCGCGCGCGCCTCCACCGTCGTCCTCGGCGACGCCGTGAAGGTCCACGTCGAGCGCCGCCTCGCGCCCGGCCGGCACCGCGCCGCAATCTCCGTCGCGGCCCTTGCCGGGAACGCCCGTGAGACCGCGTTCCTCGTCACCGTCGACCTGTCGGACCCGTCCCTCGCGGACGCGCGCTTCGCCTTCGGCGCGGGCCGGACCGCGGCGCGGCCCGGCGAGCCCGTCACGCTCCACGTCGTAGTCTCCGACGACGTCGGCGTGGGCCGCCTCCGCGTCGGGATCGGCGCCGTAAACTCGACCGGATGGGCCGACGTGGCGCTCGGTTCCGACGGGCGCGGCGTCCTCCGGTTCCGGGTCGACCCGGGCACCGCCCATGGCTCGTACGTGCTGCCGGTGGTCGTCGTCGACCGCGCCGGGAACGAGCGAGCCGCGACGACGCCGACCCTCCTCGTCGATGCGCGGCCTCCGGCGCTCCGGTGGGCCGGAGCCAGCCCGGCCGGCGCCGGGCGCGTCGACTTCGCGCTCCAGACGGACGAGGCCACGACGGGCCTCGTGCGCGTGTACCGCGAAGCCGCTCCGACGGGCGCGAGCGAGACGCTGGTGCTCGCGGCGCCCGGGACCCTCCACGAGTTCACGTTCGGCCGGCTTGCGCCGGGCGAACGGTACGAGGCCACGATCGATCTCCTCGACGGGGCCGGCCACCGCGCGACGTTCTTTTCGCGCTTCGAGACCTCGGCCGACCTCGTGCCGCCCACGGCCGTCGACGCCCTCGTCGCGCGCGACGGGCGCGACGGAACGGCGGTCCTTACGTGGCGGCCCGCCCGGGACGACGTCGGGGTCGCCGGCTACCAGGTCTTCCGCGAAGAGCCCCGCGAGGGCCCCGTGCTCCTTGCGAAGGTCGTCGGGACCCGCTACGTCGACCGCTCCACGCGGGCCGAAGGCGACTACCGGTACCGCGTCGCCGCCGTCGACGTCGGGGGGAACCTGGGCCGGCTCTCCGCCCCCGCGGACGTCCACGTGACGAGCCGCCCCGAACTGCTATTTCCCGAGGTCACGCCGCGCATCGGCGGCCCCTCGACCGTCTTTACGTTCCGCGTCGTCGTCCGCATCGAAGGCGGCGCCTCTCCCACCTCGGTCCGGCTCCTCGTCGACGGAGTCGCCCGCGAGATGACCCGCGCCGACCCTGCGGAGGATTGCCGCACGGGCTGCCGCTACGAGCTTTCGACGCTCGTCGGGGCCGAGACGGCCGCCCGCGGGCCTCACAAGTACGGGTTCACGGTCTCGGACGGCCGGTCCCTCGTCTCGGCCCCCTCCGAGGGCGCCTTCGCCGGTCCCGACGTCGTCGCGACGTTCGGCACGGCCGCCGGAACCGACTCCGTCGCGTTCCTCCGTACCGTGGCCGGACCCGAAGGGCTCTTCACGGTCGCGGCCCTTGCGGCAGCCGCTGTGGCCGCGATGCTCCACCGGCGAGACCGGAGGGACCGACCGTGAACCGCACCCGGTCCGAGAAGGCGCGCTCGCTTGCCCTCCTTCTCCTTTTGGGACTCGCGGGGCTTCCCACGCCGGTCGCCGGCCTCCACACGCTCGATGCGCTGGACCGCGCGCCTTCCGTGCTCCCGCCGTTTCCCGAACCTTCGGACGACCCGCCGGAGCTTTCGACCCGGTTCCCGCTCGTAAACCAGCAGATCACGAACGTGTTCGACGCCCAGCGCGCCGCCGTGAACCTGCTGAACGCGTCGATCGCCGAGGCGTA
>JBQTJL010000343.1:0-9067 GCA_052387135.1 Methanobacteriota archaeon
GCCGGTTCCGGCGGGTCACCGCGGGCTACCGCGGCTTCCCGAGGCCGAAGCCCGAGGGCCGCGAGAAACCCACGAAGCGGGTCGCGCTCCGGTTCCGCTGCAAGCAGTGCAAGAAGGCCCACCAGCGGCCCGCGATCCGCGCGAAGAAGTTCGACATCAAGGAGTGAGGCTCCATGATCCGAAACCGCGCCCCCACATCGAAGTTCCTCAAGGTGAAGTGCCCGGACTGCGGCAACGAGCAGGTCGTGTTCGGGCGCCCCGCGACCACGATCCTCTGCCAGGTCTGCGGGTCCGAGCTTGCGCGCCCGTCCGGCGGCGAGCCGATCCTCAAGGCCGAGGTCGTGTCCGAGCTCGAGTAGGAGACGGCATGGTGAAGCGTAAGGAATTCCCCGACGTCGGTGACCTCGTCGTCTGCACGGTGAAGGAGGTCAAAGGCTTCGGGGCGTTCGTGACGCTCGACGAATACCCCGGCCGCGAGGGCTTCATCCACATCGCCGAGGTCGCCTCGGGCTGGGTGAAATACGTCCGCGACCACGTGCGCGAGTCCCAGAAGATCGTCTGCAAGGTCCTGAACATCGACCGCGCGAAGGGCCACATCGACCTCTCCCTGAAGCGGGTGAACGAGCACCAGCGCCGCGAGAAGATCAACGAGTGGAAGAACGAGCAGAAGGCGGAGAAGCTCTTCGAGATCGTGGCCGAACGGGCGAAGAAACCGCTCGAGACCTGCTACCAGGAGTTCGGCGACGCCCTCCTTGCCGAGCACGGCACGATGTACTCCGCCTTCGAGGCCGCGGTCATCCACGCCGACGACTTCGCCTCCGAGAACGAGGGGCCATGGGTGAAGGTCTTTACGGAGGTCGCGGCCGAGAACATCGCCGTGCCCTTCGTCCACGTCACGGGCTACGTCGAGCTCTCCTGCCCCGTGCGGGACGGCGTCGTCCACCTCCGGACCGCGCTCGGCGAGGCCGGGAAGACCCAGTTCGAGGACGTAAAGATCGAGGTCCAATACATGGGGGCGCCCCGCTACCGGATCCGCGTCCGCGCCCCGGACTACAAGGTCGCCGAGGAAGAGCTGAAGAAATCCGCCGAGCGCGCGATCCAGATCATCGAAAAGCACAAGGGGACGGGCTCGTTCGTGCGGACGCTCGACAAAGAGGCGCCGGCGGCGTGAGACCCTGAGCGCCCTCCTCGTCTGCCGCGCGTGCGACGCATACACGCTCCACGCCGCCTGTCCGCGATGCGGACGGCCCACGGGGTCTCCCGCCCCCGCGAAGTTCTCGCCGGAGGACCCGTACGGGAGCTACCGGCGCAGGCTAAAGCGCCTCGGCCACGCGAAACCGGAGACCTCGCCATGACGATGAAGGACGTCGAGATCACGATCACGGAACGGCCCGTCCTCGAGAAGCCGATCCTGATCGAGGGCCTCCCGGGCGTGGGGAACGTGGGCAAGCTCGCCGCGGACCACTTGATCGAGTGCCTGAAGGCGAAACGCTTCGCGCAGATCCATTCGAAGTATTTCCCGCCGCAGGTCCTCGTGCAGCCGGACGGCACGATCCGCCTCGTCTCGAACGACCTCTACTACTGGAAGAAGAAGGCCGCCGGCCAACGGGACCTCGTCGTGCTGATCGGCGACTACCAAGGCCTAACCGCGGACGGCCAGTACATGCTCGCGGCCGCCGTGATCGAGGTCGCAAAGGAGCTCGGCGTCACCGAGATGTTCACGCTCGGCGGCTACGGGACGGGGAAGATGCCGGAGAAGCCGCGCGTGCTCGGGGCCGCGACGAACCGCGACCTCGTGAAGCAGATGAAGAAGCACGGCGTCGTATTCCGGAAGGGCGAGCCCGGCGGCGGCATCGTCGGGGCAAGCGGCCTTCTCCTCGGGCTCGGCACGCTCCACGGGATCGAGGGGACCTGCCTCATGGGAGAGACGTCCGGTTACCTCGTCGACCCCAAATCGGCCCAGTCCGTCCTTGAGATCCTCTCGAAGGTCCTCGGCGTCGAGATCGACTTTTCCGACCTCCAGTCGCGCGCCGAACAGATGGACAAGCTCGCGCAGCAGCTCCGCGACCTCGAGCGCCAGACCGAGGGCCCGAGCGACGAGGACCTTAAATACATCGGTTAAGAGCGTTGTGGCCAAGCTTCTAATACGGCCGCCCGGAGAGGGGGGAGCGGGTGGTTGCCGTTGCCGAAGAACTGGACCGCGCCCGTACGCGGCGAGCTCTGGCCGCTTGAGCCGAGACCCGTCGAAGCGCCCGCGGAAGCCGGAGGGCACGAACTCTCGCACGAGGAAGACGGCCGCTACTGGCGCCTGAACATCCTCGGCCGGATCGGCGAGCCCGAGATCCGGCGCGTGATCGACGAGACCCTCGCGATCCACCCGGACGGCGCGCCGGACCGGTTCTTGGTCGACCTTCGGAAGTTCCGGAAGGGGTCGCGGGAGGCCTTCGCGTACGCCCGCAACTCCGGCGCGATGCTCCGCCCGGGCGTCGTCGCGTTCCTCACGAACGACGTGATGCAACGGCTGGCGCTCCGCGTGGCGGTCCGCGGCTTCTCGCTCCCGCACAAGGTGTTCTCGAACGAGAACGAGGCCCGCGACTGGATCCGGGTCCAGCCGCTCCCGCCGTGGATGCCTCCGGCTCAGCCGGCGGCCCTGTCGACGTCCTGAAGCTTCGCGGACCGGGATCCGCACGCCGGCCGCCCCGAGGCGCGGCACCACGCGATCACGAACTCGTGCAGAGGCGTCATCGTTTAGCCCTCGGCGCGCCGTGCGGGTCCGATGGCGCTCGACGAGGCCGCCCGCGCGAAGGGAAAACGCACGATCCTCCTCGACGGCGCGTTCGCGCGGCTCATGGACACGTTCACGGGCGGCGTGTTCCTCGCCGGGCTCGGCCTCTACGTGGGGGCCGGCAACGCGACGATCGGCGTGCTCGCGGCGCTTCCGCTCTTTGCGCAGGTCGCCCAGCCCGCCGCCGTCGAGCTCTTGGTCCGCGTCGAGGACCGCCGCATGGTCACGGTCCTTGCCTCGACCTTGTCGCGGCTCCTCCTCTTCGTGATCGCCGGGCTCGTCCTCGTCCTCGGGTCGTCCATGCCGCCGGCGCTCCTTGTCGCGATCCTCGCGCTCTCGGCCGTGTTCGCGGTCGTCTCGAGCGCCGCGTGGAACTGGTGGATGCGGGACTTGATCCCGCGGGGCGAGCTCGGGACGTACTTCGGGGGGCGCCTCCGGACGACCACCGTCGTCGGGACCGTCGGGCTCCTTTCGGCGGGCTGGCTCCTCGATCGTTTCGTCGCGCGGGGCGCGGCCGCGGAAGGGTACGCGACGCTCTACGTCCTCGGCGGGGCGGCCGGGATCGCAAGCTGCGGGTTCCTCCTGGCGACGCCGCACGAAGCGGGGCGCCCGATCGGGAACCGGGGCCGGAACGTCGTCTCGCGCCTTGCGGCGGTCGCGTGGCTCCCCGCGAACCGGCGCCTCGTCGTCGCCCTGTCGCTCTCCGCGGCCGCGCTCACGTTCGCGCTTCCGTTCACCGCGGTCTACCTCCTCCGGAGCGCCCAGTACACGTTCCTTGCGGTCACGATCCTCGCGTTCGTCTCGCAGCTTGCCTACGTCGCCGCGATCCGCGGATGGGGGTTCCTTTCGGACCGCTTCGGGAACCGCCCCGTACTCTCGATCTCGCTCGGGATGGTCGTCCTGTCGCTCCTCGGGTGGGCCGCGACCGGCGCCTTCGGCCCCACGGCGCTCTTTGCGTTCCTCGTGGTACTCCACTTCGTCGCCGGCTTCGCGCTGGGCGGGGTCGAGCTCACCTCGTCGAACATCCTCCTCAAGGTGGCACCCGAGGATGACGCCCCGGCGTTCCTTGCGGCGATGTCGGTGGCGCGGTCGCTTGCGGCCGGGACCTCGACCGTTCTCGCGGGACTCCTATGGCACGCGGTCGGGGCCGGCGTCGTCCTCGTCCTTCCCGTCGGGGACGGAGGGTGGCCGATCCGCGGCTTCCACCTGCTCGCCCTTACGGCGGCGACGCTCGGGCTCTTCGCGCTCCTTTCGCTCCGGCTCATCGTCGAGGAGGGGGGCGCGCCCGTGCACCAGGTCGCGAAGGCGATGCGGCGCGAGGTCGCCTCGATCTCGTCGATCGCGGGGATCCGCGCCTTCGTCCACGCGGTCTCGTACGTGGTCGAGTTCGTCGCACCGGACCCGACGGAGGCGCGAAGGGTCCGGCTTCGCGCGCTGCGGAAAGGGGAGCGGGGCGCCGACGGATCGCCCGGACTAGATCGGGCAGCCCACGGCGTCGCCGAGGAGCCCGCCGACCGCGACGAGCCCGCATCCGACGTCCGCCGCCGCTGACGGCAGCGGGATCGGAAGTCGGGGCGTCGGGACGGGCCCTGCGGACGGACCGGAGGACCAGAGCCGCGCAACGGCCGCGCCCGCGTCCGATGCGATGCGACCCAGCGCGTCCGCGAGATCCGTGACCGACGCGGCGGCCGTTGTCGCCGCCGAGGTCGCGATCGTGGCCGCGCCGGCCTTCGCGCCGAGCGCTACGTCGACGCCCGCGTCGGAAAGGACGCCGAGCACGGTCGACAGCACGTCGGAGACGAGTGCCGCGGCGTCGACCGGGACGCCGACGAGCCGCTCGATCGCGGAAAGGAGCGCGTCCGCGAGCGCCACGAGGCGGTCCGGGGTCCCGGCAGGGTCCGCCACGGTCTCGTCGACGAACGTCGCGACGTCCGCGACCGCCTCGTCCGCGACCGCGACCGGATCGTCCACGGGCGGCTCGGCCTCGGCCGCGGGAAGGTCGGGCTCCGGCTCGGGCTGAGGTCCCGCGTCCTCGTCGGGAAGTGCGGGGCAGACGCCCACGCCGCGGAGCGTGTCCGCGGCCGGCGGCGAGGCCGCGTCCGCGGTTCCGCATGCAAGGTCGATCGTCCCTTCCACGTCCTCCGCGGAGGCCCCGCCGGGGATCCAAAGCGCAAGGACGAGCCCGATCAGCAACGTGCGTTCAGCCGTCATGGATATCCTCCTTTGCATCGAAACGGTTCTCTCCCAATGTGACCGTGAACGAAGCCGCGCGGACGAGCCAGACGCCGTAGTCGGCCCCGGACCCTTCCGTCTGCCCGATCGTCGCCGAACCCGCCGCGGTCCGCACGAGGAAGCCGGCGGCCTTCGCGGGGGGCGCACGCAGCGGATCGAGGGGCGAAGCGAGCGCGGAGGACCGCCGGGACAGCGCGAACGTGTTCGCGACCGCGGTGACCTCGGTCGCGCGCGTCTCCTCGATCTCGTACGCGCCGACGCCGGGGGCGCGCCGGCCCTGTGGGACCTCGCGCTCGACGTGGTTCCCTTCGAGCGCGACATGCGTCTCCTGCGGATGGCCTTCGTGGCGCTCGTCGTCGGCCGAGAGCGCGTCGAGGACGAGGGGGCCGCCGAGGAGGAGGTTTCCGCGGATCTCGAGCACCGTGTGGTGCTCGTGGGCAAGCTCGAGCTCCGGCGTCGTCTCGGACGCCGCGGTCCGGTCGTCGCCCGCATGGGCCTCGTCGTTGAAGCGGAGCGCGGGCCCGTCCGCGACGCGGATCGTGTTCTCGTGGAACGACAGGCGGTGGTACCGTCTCTGGTGGTCGACGGGAAGTCCGTCGGAGGGACTCGCGCTTGCCGAATGGGCGTGGGAGGCGCAGCCGTCGCAGGAGCCGTGGTAGTGGCCGTGGAGCTTCACGTCGACGAACCCCTCGACCGTGTTGTGATGGACGTCGGCAAGGTGGTAGCCGTCGAAGTTCCACACGAGGCCTTGCGGAAGTCTCGTAACGCCCGTATCCCCGAGGGCCTCGGACACGACTCCATCCGGCCGCGGCCCGACGGAGTTCTCGCGGAACTCGCCCGAGAAGTGGCGCATCTGGCCGATGAACGCGAACGCGTTCTCTTCAAAGAGGCCGGCCGTGGAGTCGCCGCGGCGATCCACGTTCTCGGTCACCCGAAGGTCCTCCGCGCGGACATGGTGCACGTAGAGGTCGGTGCCGACGTAGTTCAACGTCAGCTGGCCTTCGACCACGGAATCGCGGATGATGAGGGGCTTTGTCGTGTCCTCGATCGAGAGGAGCTCTTGGACGCGGAAGCCCTCGATCACGTAGGGGGCGGCGGACGTGCCCGCGCCGGACACGAACCCCCGCTCCACCATCTCCGCGAGGCCTTCGTCTCCCCGGACGACGAAGCGGCGGAACTGGAACGGGAGCGACGCCGCGTCGGCGCGGTCCGGCAACGTGCCGGCCTCGTGCTCCCGGAGGTGCGTACGGGGGGCCGCTTCGTGGGACTCGTGCGGATCGTGCGTGTGGGAGGAAAGGGAGGCGACGTCCGGTGCGGGCGGGCGGGACCCCACCTTGTCGTCGGACGAGAGTCCGAGGGTGACGCCGGCAAGGACGAGGAGCCCGCAGAGCGCCGGAACGAGGGGGTTCGTCGCCACGGGCCTTCCTTCGCGCGGGGCGGCCTATAAATCGGTTGGATGGCCGGTTTGAGGGTCCCGCGCAGAGCCGAACCTTTAGCCCTGCGGGACGACTCGTGTGTCGATGGCAGGCGAGGGCGCCGCGCTCGCGATCTACCGGGCCGCGGTCGAGGGGGTATGGGAGGCCGGAGAACTCCGGATGACCGAGTACCCGATGCTCGCCCGCCTCGCCGCCGCCTTGGACCTTGATCCAAGGGAGATGGCCCGCGTCGAGCGGGACGTCGAGATCCGGGTCCGGGGCGGGGCCCTTGCGACGATCGCCGCCCTCGAGGCCTGAACCGCTACCGGGCGCGCGCGCGGAGCGTGTTCAGCGCGGAGCCGGCCCGGAACCACCCGATCTGCTCCTTGTTGAAGGTGTGGTCCACCGAGAACAGGTCCTCGGTGCCGTCCTCGTGGTGGAGCGTCACGGAGAGCGGACGCCCTGGGGCAAAGGAGGCGAGCCCCGTGATCGAGACGCGGTCGGTCTCGTGGACCTTGTCGTAGTCCGCCGGGTCCCGGAACGTCAACGGGAGGAGCCCCTGCTTCTTGAGGTTCGTCTCGTGGATCCGCGCGAACGAACGCGCGAGGATCGCGGCGCCGCCCAAGTGGCGCGGCTCCATCGCCGCATGCTCGCGGGACGATCCCTCGCCGTAGTTCTCATCGCCGACCGCGACCCAGCGCCAGCCGCGCGCCCTGTAGTCGCGGGCGGTCGCGGGGAACGCGGAGACCTCGCCCGTGGCGACGTTCCGGCCCTTCCCGGCGTCGCCCGTGAACGCGTTCACCGCGCCCGTGAAGAGGTTGTCGCTGATCTTGTCGAGGTGCCCTCGGAACCGGAGCCACGGGCCGGCCGGGCTGATGTGGTCCGTCGTGCACTGGCCCTTCGCCTTGAGGAGCAACGGCAGCCGGACGTAGTCGGCACCGTCCCACGCGGAAAACGCTTCGAGCCGCTGGAGCCGGTTCGAGCCCGCGGGGATCTTCACGTCGACCGCGCCCCGGTCCTTCGGAGGCGCGACATAGCCGGTCTCGTCGCGGACGAACCCGCGAGCGGGCACCTCGGGCGCGGCCGGCGGCGGCCGCAGCATGACCTTCCGGCCGTCCGGGGCGGTGAGCGGATCGCGCACCGGATCGAAGTCGAGGCGGCCCGCGAGACCGTACGCGACCACGATCTCCGGCGAGCCCATGAAGGCGAGCGTGTTCGGGTTCCCGTCGTTCCGCTTCGGGAAGTTGCGGTTGTAGCTCGTCACGATGACGTTCTTCTCGTTCGCTTTGAGCTCGGGCCGGCTCCATTGGCCGATGCACGGCCCGCACGCGTTCGCAAGCAACGTCGATCCGATCCCTTCGAGCGTCGCCATCTGGCCGTCCCGCCGGATCGTCAAGTGGATCTGCTCCGAGCCCGGCGTCACCATCAGCGGGATCTTCGTCGAGAGACCGGCCGCCTTGGCCTGCGCCGCGACGTCGGCCGCCCGCGTGATGTCCTCGTAGGAGGAGTTCGTGCAGGAGCCGATCAAGGCGACGCTGATGTTTACGGGATAGCGTTCCTTCGCGATCGCGTCCTTCATCGTCGAGACGGGTCGCGCAAGGTCCGGCGTGTGCGGCCCCACGAGGTGCGGCTCGAGCGTCGAAAGGTCGATCTCGACCACGCGGTCGAAGTACTTCTCGGGATTGGCCTCGACGTCCGCATCCGCTTCGAGGAGGTGCCGATACTTCGTCGCGAGCGCCGCGAGCGCGCGGCGGTCGGTCGCCTGGAGGAAGACGGCCATGCGCTCATCGAACGGGAAGATCGACGTCGTCGCGCCGTGCTCGGCGCCCATGTTCGTGATCGTGCCTTTGCCCGTGGCGGAGATGGTCCGCGCGCCGGGGCCGAAGAACTCGACGACCGCGTTCGTGCCGCCCTTCACGGTGAGGATCCCGCAGAGCTTCAGGATCACGTCCTTCGGCGCGGTCCAGCCGGAGAGCCTGCCGGTAAGGCGCACGCCGATGATCTTCGGGTGCAGCACCTCCCACGGGAACCCGGCCATCACGTCGACCGCGTCCGCGCCGCCGACGCCGGAGGCGAACATGCCGAGCCCGCCCGCGTTCGGCGTGTGCGAGTCCGTGCCGATGATCATCCCGCCGGGGAACGCGTACTGCTCGAGGACCACCTGGTGGATGATGCCGGCGCCGGGCTTCCAGAACCCCATGCCGTACTTCCGGGACGCGGACTCGAGGAACTGGTACACCTCGTTGTTCTCCTCGAACGCGACCGCAAGGTCCGCGCGCGCGCCGGCCCGGGCGAGGATCAGGTGGTCGCAGTGGACCGTCGTTGCGACCTGCACCTCGGGAAGCCCTGCGCTCATGAACTGGAGGATCGCCATCTGGGCCGTCGCGTCCTGCATCGCGACCCGGTCCGGCCGAAGGTCGACGTACGCCTTGCCGCGCGAAAGGTCCGCCTTCTCGGGGTCGTCGAGATGGCCGTAGAGGACCTTCTCGGTGAGCGTGAGGGGGCGTCCGAGGCGCCTCCGCACGACCGCGAGCCGTTCCTCCATCTTCTTGTACGCCGACTCGACGAAGGCGGGGGTCGACTCGATCGCGACCATCGTCGGGGCAACCGGACCTCGGTCTTAAAAAGCTGATGG
>JBQTJL010000344.1:0-3973 GCA_052387135.1 Methanobacteriota archaeon
CGGGAATATCAACCATTTCGCGGCGATCAAGTACGCGGAGGACGGGACCCCCGCGTTCCACCAGCAGATGTTGATCCGCGTGACCCTGAACGACGTCGTAGTCTACGAGACGACGCCGGACTCGGGGCACGATTACGATGGCGTGAACACGTTCGACGTCGTGTTCCCCGTCGCCGGGAACTACGTGGTCGAGGTCCTGGACGACGAGGGCGTGGTCGTGCTTGCGGCGTTCCGCGGATCGGTGCTGCCGGCGCCGGGCGTCCGGCCCGCGACGATCGCGTTCGAAGGGCCTTCGTCGGTGCCAGCGTTCGGCGTCGCGACGTTCGCCTACGAGATCCGGGACGCCGACGGCGCGCCGCTTTCCCATACGGACGCCTGGTTCGAGATCCGGGACGCGGCCGGCGGCGTGCGGTTCCGCACGAAGACGCACGCGCACGAGGGGCCGCACGAGGTCGAGGCGATCCTTTCGCCGTCTCCCGGCGACTTCGTCGCTCGCGTGGTCGCGTTCCAGGCTCAGCCGGGGAAGGACGCCGCATACCTCCCGGCGGTCGCCGAGATCCCCGTCACCGTGACGTCGAGCATCGCCCCGGTGAGCGGGCTGGCCCCGGTGGCGCCCCTCGAGACGGTAACCCAGTGCGCCCGGCCGGTCCTCTGCAACCGCGTGGTCCGCGGCGAGTCCTCGGGCGCGTACGAGATCTTTGGCACGTTCGATCCATGGGTCTACGTGGGCACGCAGACGCAGCAGCACCCGTTCGTCCTCGTGATCGACCCCGCGACCCGCATGCCCGTCCCGCACGTCGACTTCGTCGCACGGATCGAGGTGTACGGGGTCGTCGCGTCCGCGTCGGGGTCGCACCACGAATACGACGGCATCCTCGAATTCGCGGACCGGCACTCTGGCCCGGGCGACGTCCGTCTCGTGGTCGACGCGACGAAGGGCGACTGGAAGGGGCACGTCGAGCTTCCGTGGGTGATCCTCCCGGCCGTGGCGCCGGTGTCCCTGGGCCCGCAGATCGTCGAGACCTCCGGGACCGACGCGGTCATCGCCGGAGCGCCGGCGGACGTCGAGTTCTTCGTGCACGACCTCGCGGGGGTCCCGTTCGCGCACGGCGAGATCGACCTCCAGGTCCTCGAGGCGACGACCGGTGTCCCGATCCTCGCGACGAAGCTCCATACGCACCCCGACGGCAAGTTCCCGTTTACGGCGACGTTCCCCCGCGAGGGCGACTATGTCCTCCGCGTCTCGCCGTTCCCGCTCGAGGCCCGCGCGACGACCGCGTTCTACGCGGACGAGATCGGCGGCTCGCTCGACATTCCGGTGACCGTCGGGGCAGGGCCCGGCATCCCGTCGCTGGATCCGGGGATCCTGCCGACGTCGGTCGAGGGCGGCCCGGAGGAGGACGAAGTGCCCGCGCCGGTGGGGTTCCTGTTTGCGGCACTATGGGTAGCTGCCGTGCTCCGCCGACGCGCTCGGTGAGTCTTGATCGGTGATAAGTGATAGGTGATGCACCGGCATCACCCCATCACTCATCACTCATTGCCCGTCACAGACCGGCGCCTACGCGTTCCGACACTGGTCCGCGCAGTCCCGGCAGGCCTCGGCGCAATCCTGCATCATCTTGTCGCCGGAGAACTCCTTGCAGGACTTCTCGCACGCGTCGCAGACCTCGGCGCAGAGCCGCATGAGCTCCCGCATCGGAGGCGAGCCTCGCCATGCGAAATCCGCGGTCGTGCCGCACATCTCGATGCAGTCGATCATCCGCTGCAGGTGGTCGGGCTCGACGTGGCGCCCGCCCTTGCCGAAGCAGTAGGTGAGCGTCTCGCGGCAGACGTCCTCGCATTCGCGGATGACCTTCGCATGCTCGTGCATCCCTTTTGCCGTGCTCATCACCATGGGATCGCCGCGCCGCGGTGGATTTGACCCCGCTTAACCCGATGGTAAGCTGCAACGCCGGGGCTGCGTCAGGCCCGTGCGATCGCCGAAAACACGACGCCCACAAGATACAGGACGACGAGGGGGACCGCGACGACGACCTGGTTCACGACCGAGGGGTCCGGTGTGATGACCGCCGCAAGGAGGAACATCGCGAGGATCGCATGGCGCCAGTACCGGAGGTATCCTCGGGCGCTCGCAAGGCCGAGGCGCGCCGCGACCGCCATGAGGACCGGAAGCTCGAACATGAGGCCGAACACGAGGACGAGGAGGAGCGCGAACGAGACGAGGCGGTCCGTCGTCACGAGCGGGACGGCGCCGAGGCCGGGCGCGAAGGCGTAGAGCGTGCCAAGGAGCATCGGCACCATCACAAAATAGGCGAAGGCCGCCCCGAGCGCAAAGAGGAGGGTCGCAGGAAGGAGCGTCGCAAGGAAGACCCGACGTTCCCGGTCGGTGAGCCCGGGGACGAGGAACGCGGCCCCTTCGTAGAGCGCCACGGGGAGGGCCGAAAGACAGGCGAGGAACAGGGCGACCTCGACCTGCGCGAGCACCGCGTCGAGGGGCCCGGTCACGACCAAGGTCACGCCATCCGGGACGAGGTCGCTCGTCATCCGGGCGAAGACCCGCGAGGCGATCGTCGGCGAGAACGAGGGGACCGGGAGCGGCAGAAGGGCTCCGCCGACCGCGACCCGCCGCACGTCGAACGCGAACGCGAGGACGAAGGCCGCGCCGAACACGGCGAAGACGCGAAGGAGGCGGCGCCGAAGCTCCGCAAGGTGCGCGAGCACCGGCCGCGCCGAAAACGCGCCCGCGTCGTCCATCCGTCACTCCGTCCGACGCCGGATCGCCGCCTTCAACTCCTCGTCCGTGAGGGGCGCGGGGTCGAGCCCCAGCGCGCGCGCCGCCGACTCGAGCCGGGCCCGTTCGTCCTCGGGCGCGTCCGACATCGCGGGCGAAGGCTCCTTCGGGACCCCGCGGGTCGCACGATAGTCCTCCTCGAGCTCGATCCGCCGCGCCTCCTCCTCGAACTCGCGGCGGACCGAGGCAAGCCGCGCCTGGACCCGGCCGACCTCGCGGGCGATCCGGGGCACCGACTGGGGCCCGAGAAGGAGGAGGAAGAGCACGCCGAGGAGGGCGAACTCGAGGGGACCGACGTTGAGGAATGCCAAGGCCGGGACCAACACGAGACGCGAAAACGTTGCTGGCCTTAAGCCTTCTCGGGTCCGGGCCATGCTTTCTGGACCGTACGCGTCGCGAACCGTCGCGTCGTCCCCGCCGCCGGACCGAGCATCGCGAGCGGATGCGGCCCGAGGGCAAGGAGGAGGCGACGAGGGACGAGCCGCGCCCAGGATTTGCACGAAGGCGCGGCGAGGAGCGAGTCGCCGACGACGCAGCCATTCGGGCCGCAAACGCCGCGAGGCGAAGGTCCGGGGGCGGAAAGAATCGCTACTCCGGGCGGCTCTCGTTTCACGTACGAAACCGACGAGGTTACTTCGCGCCGATCTTGAAGACCTTGGTCCCGCACTTGGGGCAGGTGCCGCGGATGGCCGGCTTTCCGTTCGCCATCGTGATGTACTGGGGGTCCTTGATCTCGATCTTTGCCTTGCACTTCACGCAATAGGCTTCCGGCATGGGCGGGCCCTCGTCTTCGGCTACCCCCTCGTCCCCTTTATGCCTTTCTTTTTTCTCGGCCTCGGCTTATAAAAATCGGGCGGCACCCGCGGCCGAGAATGGGGAAGACTTAAATAGAGTAAGTAAGTGGGGAAGCGTGGACGTCCCAAAGGCCGTGACCGCCCCTTGCCCGGAGTGCGGAGAAGAGACGATACAGACCGTGCTCCACGGCACGGCCGGGAAGCGCGCGGGGGCGTCGATCAGCGCGACCCTCTCCTGCACGCGCTGCAAGACGGTCCACCAGGCCGTCATCCGCTCCGACCGAGAACGGGAGGTCCCGGTCGTCGTCTCGAAAGGCCGCGACTCCCGACGGACGCGGCTCACCCTCGGCGAGGCGGAGCTCGTGTCCGGCGGCGACGAGCTCATCGT
>JBQTJL010000345.1:0-6388 GCA_052387135.1 Methanobacteriota archaeon
TCCGGTAGGCCTGGGATGTTGGGTTCTAATCCCAACACGCCCGTCCCTAGAGGCGGCTACCACCAGGGATTCGCGCGCTCCGCGGAGCGCACCCCGAGCCACCGGTAGAAGATCCATCCGAGCGTCACGCCGCCCACGAGGCAGTCCCGGAGGATCGCCATCCAGGTCTTCTCGACGAGGCCGCCCACGCCGCGCGTGTAGAACCATCCGAGCTCGTAGACGTCCTGCAGGAGGACCGTGAGGAGGAGGACGAAGATGCCGACCGCGGCGATGTCGACGAACAGGAGGACGCGCTCCCACTCCATCTTCTTGAAGTTGGCTGGATTCGCCATCATATGCATCCCTACGACGCGTTATCCCCCTTGGATTATTTAATCAGCGACGATTTGCGGCGGGCCCGAACAGTCAAAGCTTTCGGGTCGTGAGGTCCCAACCCACCTGCTGGAGCACGTGCCAGTCGCCCCCGTTTGCGGGCGCGCCGCCGAGCATCTCGTCGAACCAGCTCCCGTCGGCGTACTCGTCCTCGGCGGCGGCTTCTCGGAGCTCGCTCGTGAAACCGCCCCCGATCGCGAACCGTGCCCCGGAGGCCGTCTCGTAGAAGAAGCGGTGCGGCGGGTCGAATACCTCGACCGGCGGCACCGTCGTGAGCGTCGACGAAAAGAGCAGGCCCTCTTCGTCCTCGACGCGCATCGTGCGCGTGAGGAGGTCCTCGAGCGGCGTCGTCTCGTCCGACATCGCGACGCGTACGCGTCCGGTCGGGAGACCCGCATCGGTCCATGCCGCAACGACGGCGTCGTCGTTTGCGTGCGCCTCCAGCATGTAGACGTGGATCGCGCCCTCCTCGGCGAGTGGTTCCGGCGGCGTCGTCCGGTATCCCACGAAACCGAAGGACGTGCCGTCGGTCCCCGGGCAGAGCGTCATGTAGTAGAGGAAGCGGCCGAGCGGGGCGCCGCGGTAGGGCTCGGGCGGAAAATCGGGCGCCGCGACGGCTTCGAGGCGCTCGATCGGGACGAGCCAGACGTGGAGCGTGCCGAGGCAGTCCGAGACCGAGTAGCCGGGAAGGTCCGCGAGCACGTCGGGGACCGCCGCGATGTCCGACGGGGCCGGCTCCGCGACGCATCCCGCGAGCGGGACCACGAGCCCGAGGACACCGACGACGCCGAAGCGCATCGTATTCGGAACGCTCGGTATGTTTTTAACCAGGCGCCCCTTTCCCGAGCTTGCCGCGCCCGTAGTGTAGCTTGGACATCACAGAAGGCTCCGGACCTTCAGACCCGAGTTCGAATCTCGGCGGGCGCGCTCCCCTCCTCGTCGGGCCTCGCTCCGTGCTCGGGCGATGCGCGGCATCTTTTGGCCCGCTGCGGCGTCGGGCTCGTCGGAAATAGCGATGCTATTCCCTCCTCGCCCTCCTTGCGGCGGGCCAAAATCTGCTCGCGCCTCGCCCTGCGCGCGTCGCTCGGCCCTCCTCGTCGGCTTCCCACGGGGCGGAAAGGGACGAAAGCGTCGGAAAGGAGACCGGAGCGATTCCCGTTCACTCCGTTCCCCTCTCTCCCGCTCATCCCTCCCTCGCCCTCGCCTTCGCCCTACGTCGTCACCATACGCCTTATATCCCAGCGTAGGGATTGGACGCCGTGCGCGCCCCTTCGGTCCCCACTTGGCTCGTGGCGCTCGCCTCCTTCCTCATCGGCGTGGATATTGTCGCGGCGCTCGCGATCGTTCCGGACGCGGCCGGCTTCACGTATCCCAAGCTGCAGCACATCTTCTACTTCCACGCGCCCGCCGCATGGGTCGGGTACCTTGCGTTCCTCGTGACCGCGTTCTGCGGCGTGGCGAGCGCATCGCGCGGGGACGCGAAATGGGACCGTCGCGCGGCCGCGAGCGCCGAGGTTGGCGTCGTGTTCACGCTGCTTGCGATCGCGACCGGCGTGATCTGGAGCCGCCAGTTCGGCCCGGACTACGTGTTCCTCCGGGACCCGAAGTTCCTCACGACGACCGCGCTTGCGGCGACCTACCTTGCCTACCTTGCCCTCCGGCGCGCGATCGGCGACGGGCGGGTCCGGGCGAAGGCGTCGGCCGCGGTCGGGCTCGTGGGCCTCGTGGGGCTCCCTCTCTCGTACCGCGCGAGCGCGTCCTCGCCGCACCCGTCGTTCTCGGACGGCGGCTCCGGCGTGACGGGGCCAATCCTCGCGATGCTCCTCTTCTCGCTCCTTTCGTTCACGGTGCTCTACGCCTACCTCTTCGCGAAGCGTACGGCACTCGCGCATGTTGCGGCCGAGGTCGAGGCGCGCCGCGTCCCACCGGAGGGCGCGTGACGTCGACCGACGGGCTCCTCCTTGGCGCGGCGCTCGTGGTCTTCTGGGGAGGGCTCGGGCTCTACCTCTGGCGCCTTCGCCGCCTCGAAACCGCCCTGCGCCGAGCCGCGGAGGGCGGCCGATGAAAGTTCCGGCCGGGACCGCGCGGTTCCTTCCGGCACTCCTCCTCGTGGTGTTCGCGGGCGCCGTAGGGTTCGCAGGGTCGTTGCCGGAGCCGTTCGTGAAGGTCTCCGAGGTGGTGGACGATCCCGAGGGGTTCCGCGGCCGGACCCTCGAAGTAAAGGGGCGCGCCGAGGCGGTCGACCCGGAGCTGGGGACCTTCGTCCTTACGGACGGCGCGACCCGTCTTTCCGTGCGGCTTGCCCGCGACGCGTCGTTCCCGGTCGATTTTGCGGACGGCCGGATCACGGTCGTGACGAGCGTCCTCCGGGGGGACGCGGACGGCCCCTACCTCGAAGCGTCGAAGCTGCTTTTGGGGTGTCCCTCGAAGTACGAGGCCGCCTAAGATCGCTTCTTGCTGGTCCTTGCTTCTTGCTTCTTGCCTTTGAGCGGCCGATAGAAGAGAGCCGTATGCCCCCGAACCTCGATTAGTTCCGCGCCCGCGCGGGCCGCGAGGTCCGCGGCGAGCGCGTTCGCCTCCATCCCTGCCCGCGACGCGGGAAGGAAGCGTACCTTCGTCAAGGGTTCTCGCTCGAGGCGCTCCTGGAGCTCCGCGACGACGCCGTCGGTGACGCCATGCTTTCCGACGTGGAACGCGACGTCGAGGTCCTGCCCGGCGCGACGCAGGTCGGCCTTCCGCTTCCCCGGGGCGGTGCCGGCCCGCGTCAGGATCCCACGCCCGAGAACGAGTGGACTTCGAAGCGGCCTTCGACGCCGTAGCGGACCGTGATCGGCGCGAGCCCGCGGTTCTCGAACAGGATCGAGAACACGTCGTCGCGGTCCGCCGCGAACGTGCCGGCATGCGTCCGGTAGGTGCCTTCCTCGTGGATCACGAGCTCGTCGTTCGGATGGCTGTGGATGTTGAAGTAGACGTCCGCGTCCGCCTCGAAGGTGTAGTTGAAGACCGCGCCGCGGGTCATGTTCATGTTGAGCTCGGCAAAGAGGTTCGGCGGGATCGTGACCGTGTCCACGACCTCGGTCGGAAGCCGGACGCCGACGAGCATGCGGACGGTGAGGTTGAAGCGCGTGTTGAGGCCGCGCTCGCTCGTGATCGTCGCCGTCCACTGGCCCGGCGCGATGTCGGTGGCCGCGCGCGCTTCGCCTTGGCGCGAGCCCGTTTCCCGGAACGTCGCGGCCTCGTTCCCGTCCGGATCGACGAGGACGAGGCCGAACGCGGCGACCGGGTCCGACCAGGCGATCTCGGCGAGGATCTCGTTCGTCCCGGCGAAGACGTCGAACGCGAGCGAGTCCTCGCCCGGGGAGAGCGGCGTGCCGGTGATCGTGCCCGTATAGTTTGCGTAGAGGATGCGGCCGTCGACGCCGCCGCCTTCGACGGCGGGGCCCATGCCGTCCCCCATGACGTCCGCCGGAAGGGTCCCCGGGCCGACGGTGTTCGCGACGGCGCCGAGGATGGCGGCGGCCGCGATCGCGAGGATCGTCCAGGACGCGATCAGCGTCGTCCGCTTCGCAAGGTGCGGCGAGGGAAGCGGCGTGCGTCCGCCCCAGCGGCTCGGCGCATACGCGCGGAGCGGCCCGTAGCTCAGGTAGAACGAGAGGAACACGCCGGCGACGAGGACCACGTGTTTGAGGACCAGGAGCTGGACCCATGGGTTCGTGCCGATCTCGGTAAGACTCGGGTGGTCGCTCTGGTAGAGCCGCATGATCCCGCCGGCGAAGTTCACGACGACGCCGACGATGACGGCAAGGCGCGCGGACGGGAGGAAGTGGGCGAGGTCCTTCGCGCGGTCCCGGTCGGTCGCGCGGGCGGCCCGGGCCCAGAGGAGGATCACGCCGATGCCGATCGCAAAGAGGATCGCGCCGATCGTGTGCGCGATGATCGCCACGGTGTTCCCGAGCTCCGAGTCGATGAAGCCCTGGATGCCGCCTTGGGCCTGGGGCCCCCCGTGGTGGAGGAGGATCGGCGAAATCAGGCGCACGTGGACCATAGCCGCGGCATCCCTTCTTCAACTTTGCTGCAGACCGGCGTCGTAGAGCGCCGCTTCGACGAGCCGGGTGAGGAACACGTTCGACTCGGGGACGTGCGGGTACTGGATCCGGTCCTTGAGGACGTCCACCGCCCGGATGAAGTCCCGGTACGCGTCGAGGGCGCGCGACGTCGCCGCGGATTCGTAGCGGACGCCGAACTGGAGGGCATCGACCGCGCGGACCGCCTCCCGGCTCCAGATGGGGAACGCGGGGTGCCGGAAGTGGAGCACGGTCGAAAGATGCTCGAGCGTGAGGCCCGGGACGCCCACGAACGCGCCCAGCCGGTATACGTCCGGGTATTCGATCTCGTGGAACGCGCGGTTCAGCTCGTGGACCGAGTTCCGGTCCGCCTCGAATCCTTTGGGAAGGCCCACGCCGCGGAACGATAGGACGCGGGGAAGGTCGGCGGCGACGTATTCGGGCCCGAGCGCGTAGATGATGCGGTTGTAGGCGTCCGCCTCGCGCGCTTGCGTCGCGGCGAACCGCCGCGGGACCGAGGCCAGGAACTCGCGCTGGTCCACGATCTCACCACGACGTCGGGACTTCGCGCGGCGCGATCCAGTCGTTCGTGCGGAAGATCTCGGCGAGCTTCCGCTCGTCGTCGTCGTTCGGTAGGACGCTCGCGACGTATTCCTCGTACGAGGACTGGGGGATGGGCTTTCCGTGGACGTCGTACGGTTTGCCCGCGTAGCGCCCGATCGCCCGATGGAACTTCAGGTCCGGCGCGTAGAGCTTGGGTTCGCCGGAGCGGACCTTCACGTTGATCTCGTCGATGAGCTTGGAGATCTCCTGGTGGTAGAGGTTCCGGTTGTAGTCGTTGATCTCCTTCTTGTTCAGCGCGTCGTGCGTCTCCTTCTCGTTGAACCGGCACTTCAAGCCGTAGACGTACGCCCATTCGGCCGAGCCCGACTCGTCCTTCCCGAACAGGTCGTAGGCGGTGGGCACCCAGCGGTTCACGTATTTTTGGAGAATCGACGTGGGCACCTTGCCCGCCTCGACGATGCGCTTGAGGCCCGTGTGGCCGGTGCCGAGGTGGAACGCCTCTTCCTTGAGCATCGGACCCATCGACCGCGCAAGGGGCGCGAACGCGCAGCGCGACAGCATCTTCAGCTGGTATTTCCCGTCGCGGTCGACGAACTGCGTGAACACGAAGAAGTCGAGCCAGTGCCGTACGGGCTCGTTGAACGAACCGAGAAGACGCTGCTGCGAATCGGCCCGTCGCTTCAAGAGCTTCGACGCCTCGATCGTCCCGGACTCGCCGAAGTGCGTCGTGAGCAGGTAGCACATCTGCCAGCCGTGCCGCATCTCCTCGCTCATCACGCGCACGGCGGACTTCAGGTCGTAGTCGGACGGCGCGGTCTTCACGAGGTGCCGCTGCTGCTCGACCGAGGCGAACTCGGTGTCGCCCTGATACACGATGAGGTGCTCCAAGGCGTCCCGCACCTGCTGGTGGGGGATCCCGCGCACGGTCTCCCATTTGGGTTCGCCCGCGTAGTCGCCGAACTCGATCTTGTCGTCGTCGAGCTCGCCGAACTTCGTCTCGAACTTGTAGTCGCCGAGGAGCCGGGTGTCGAAGCCGATGTCCTTCTGCCAGTTGTGGAACTCGTGCACCCACTCTTCGAACGCGCTCGTGGCACCGGGCATGGCGAGGACCGTTTCTTCGTTATGCCGGGCTCGTTTAAAAAGCTTCGGTGCGTCTGCAGTCGTCACGACCTCGATCGTCGCCGGTTGACCGGGCCTCGCGTCGTGTGGGGGTTCGTTCCGCCCCCGTACCTTCGCCGCGCGGCGTCCTCACGGCGAACGGCTTCGTCGGTCTCGGCTCCGTCGTCGCGCCGCCTTCGTGAGATTCCTGGGCGGCGCTCCTCCGTCGCCTCGCCCTCCTTGCCCTCGCCGCGATGCCACTCGCGCGGCTCGGTCCGGCGGCGGGGGAC
>JBQTJL010000346.1:0-4301 GCA_052387135.1 Methanobacteriota archaeon
CGGAGAGAAGGTGCTTCTCCTTGCCGCCCTTTCGGGCCTCCTCGACCTTCCGCTCGCCCGGGTCCTCCTCGACGTGGGCACGCCCGGGATCCCGACCGGAGCGCTGCTCGTGGCCCCGCTCTTCCTCCACGCGTTCACGGCGTCGATCGCGGCGCTCGGCGCCCGCCGGGGTCGTGGCCCGTGGCTCGCCGCGCTCGCGGTCGCGATGCTCGTGCACGCGGGATACA
Organism: Methanobacteriota archaeon; assembly: GCA_052387135.1. Classification (GTDB taxonomy): domain Archaea; phylum Thermoplasmatota; class SW-10-69-26; order JACQPN01; family JBQTJL01; genus JBQTJL01. Next base: position 228 of record JBQTJL010000346.1, read on the forward strand.
ACGCGCTCGTGCTCCGGGGGGTCGCGCCGTGAGGGCGCTCTTCGTCGTCGCCTCCCGCGAGCTTTCGAGCGTGGTCTCGGAGCGGACGGTGCTGCTCGCGGTCGCGATCCAGCTCGTCGTCGCGGGGTTCTCCGGATTCCTCGTCGTGGGCCTTTCCGCGATGTTCGACCCCGCGTCGGCGCCGTCGGCCGAGATCCCCGTCGCGGTCGTGGGCAGCACGGGCCTTGCCGAGACGCTCCGGGAAAACGGGTTCGACGTCGGACGCTTCGCGACCGTGGAACGGGCCCGCGAGGCGTTCCGTTCGGGCCGCGTCGACGCGATCGTCGTCGAGGACGACACGAAACCTTCGGACTCAGAGCCGATCCTCGTCGAGATCGTGGTCCCCGACCAAGAGGTCCGGACGACGCTCATCGTCGTGACGTTGAAACAGGCGCTCGAGGCGTACGAGGCCCAGGTCCGGGAGGTCCGGGCGGACCGGCTCGTCGCGGAGCCCCTGCGGCTCGATGTCGGAGGCTCGGACCACTTCGCCTTCGTCTACACCGTCCTCCTCCCTCTCCTCGTGCTCCTTCCCGCCTTCATCGGGGGCGCGATGGTCGCCGACGCGCTCACCGAGGAGTACCAGAGGGGCACGCTGCAGATCCTCCTTTCGGCCCCGGTCCGGTTCCACGAGGTCCTGTTCGGGAAGCTCCTCGCGAACCTCGTCCTTTCCCCGCTCCTTGCCGGGCTCTGGATCCTGCTCCTTGCCGCAAACGGGATCCCGGTCGCGGACGCCGGGTGGATCCTCCTCTTCGTAGCGGGCGCCACGGCGCTCCTCGGCGTCGCCGCGGCCTGCATCGCGGCGGTCGCGCGCGAGCGGAGCCGGGCCCAATTCCTCTACTCCCTCGCGGTCCTTGCCGCGATCCCGGTCTCGGCGTTCCTTCCGGACCCGCCGTTCAACCTCGTCGCGCGCCTCGCGGTCGGAGCGGCCGACGATTCGACGTGGGCGTCGCTCGAGGCGACGCTCGTCGCCGCGGGCCTCGCGCTCGTCCTCCTCCGGCTCCTTGCGGTCGCGACCGACCCCGCGAAGGGACGCGGGGCGGCCGAGGCATAATTTTAAGCGTCGCCCGCGGGTACGCTCCTGCCCATGTATCTCCGCGGGTTCCCGAAGCTCCGCGACCAGAGGGACCGGCTCGCCGACTGCACCCGCGGATTCTTCACGGTCTGGATCGTCGCCCTCGGGAAACGGTTCCGGCTCTTGGAGACGCTCGGCGCGTCCGCGTCGCCGCTTCCGCCGGAAGAGCTCGCAAAGAAGGCCCACTGCCACGTCGAGGCGGTCCGGCGCTGGTGCGAGGCGGGCACCGCGTGCGGGATCCTGGAGCGGCACGGCCGGCGCGGGTACCACCTGGCGCCCCACATGCCGCTCCTCCTCCTCGACGACGACAACCGGAACTACATGACGAGCCAGCATGTCTACGCCGCGATGCGGAGCCTGCGGTTCGGCGCCTTCGCCGACGTGCTCGGGACCGGCGCCGACCATTGGAAGCACGCGGACACGATCGAGGAGGCGACGAAACCCGACCACACGTTGTTCCTCGAGGCGGGCCTTCCCTACTTCCGGCGCCTCACGAAGCGGCTCGAGGCGGGCGCCGACGTCCTCGACCTAGGGTGCGGCCGGGGCATCTGGATCCTCCGGATGGCCCAGCAGTTCCCGCGCTCGCGGTTCGTCGGCGTGGACGCCGACGCGGCGGCGACGCGGCACGCCCGGTGGCACATGGAGCAGGCCGGCGTGTCGGCGCGCGTGAAGATCCTGAAGCGGGACCTTGCGAAGCACGGCATCGAGGCCGGAGCCGACCTCGTCTATCTCGGTGAGACCCTCCACACGCTCCCGCACCCCGAGACCGCCCTCGCCGCGGCGCGGCGGGCCCTGCGGGACCGGGGCCGCCTCGCGATCCTCGAGGCGTTCCGCCCGGACTCGCCGGGCGACTGGCGGCGCTACGACAACCCGCTGGTCCTCGCGCTGGAACTCGACAACGCGCTCGACGGGACGCGGTTCTTCGAAAAGAAGGAGCTGCTCCGGCTCGTGCGGGACGCCGGCTTCCGGCAGGTACGGCAGGTCGAGCTCGACGGCGGGCTGTGGCTTACGGTCGCGCGGGCGTGAGCCGGCCGAGCGCCGGACTCCTGTTCGTCGCCGGCGGAGCGGCGCCTGCGGCGCCGGGCGGAGCGTGGGAGCGCGGGCTGGGGGGCCTCAAACAGCGGGCCCACCCACCCAGACGCTCGTCGCGTCAGACCCACCAACTCGCTTTCGGGCCCCAATCGGTCTCCGGCTGGCGGCGGGGCCCTCAAGCTCGCCACCGCCGAGCACTCGCTTGCCTTCGCTACCCGCGCCGAGGCGCGGGCGTCCGGGGTCCGTTCCATTCGCGCGGGACGGCCCAGGCCGCTAGGGCGCGTTCGCGCCCTGCGCCTCGCTCCCTTCGGTCGCTCGGCGGCTAGCGAGGCCCGCGGTCGGATCCCGCGCCCGCCAGAAGAACCGGACTACAGGAGGGCTCACCGAAAGTCGGCGTCGTCGTCGTTGCCGCAACGAACTGGAGTGGTCGCGCTTCCGCCGCGCACGAACAGGAGCAACAGCGCTTCCGCCGACCAGCGTTCACTTGACGACGGGCATGCCCTTCTCGTCGTATTGGATCACGTCGTGGGTCTTCTTCCGCCACTCCTCGCCGGCTGCGAAGGCGGACTCCCATTCGACGGCGCCGCGGAGGACGAGGAGGCCCTTCTCGACGAATACGAGGTCGAGGCCGACCGTCGCGAACTTGCCCTCGCGCTTCACGACGAGCACGGAAGCCTCGAATCCCACGGTCTCGCCGACGCGCGCGCCTTGGGGATCGAGGACGAACTGCGAAAGGAATTCGACGCCGGAGGCGCCCCCGTTCAGCGCGGCCGCGAGCGAGCCGGCGGGGCCTTGATGGAGCGGGGTCGGGTTCGCAGCCGGGGCTCCGACCGGCCCGGCGCCCTTCTTCTCCTTCGAGACCCGCCATACGGCCCAGGCGAGCCCGAGGCCGAACAAGAGGACGAGCAGCGCCGCTGCCCCTGCGTACGACAGCATCTAGTGCACCCTACGTCTTGATAAAGCCCGGCCTTACTTAACGCTTGTGAAATACGATTGCGCGGTGGTCGGCGCGGGCCCGGTGGGCTCGCACGCGGCCCGGCTCCTTGCCGAAGCGGGCCACACGGTGGCCCTGTTCGAGGAGCACGAGGCGGTGGGACTTCCCGTGCAATGTTCCGGGCTTTTTACGCCGCGCGTCTTCGAGGAAGTGGGCCGATCCGTCGACAAAGTGAAGACGAACCGGATCCGCGGCGCGCACCTGCATTCGCCGCGCGGAAAGACGGTCACGGTCGAAGGCGCGGACGTGAAGCTCTGGGCGGTCGACCGCGCCGCGTTCGACCGGACGCTCGCGGAGTTCGCGGTGGACGCCGGCGCGGACCGTTCGCTCGGAAGCCGCGTCACCGGGTTCGTCCGCGACGCGGACGGCGTGCGGCTCTCCGTGAAACGACGGGAGGGCACCTCGGAGGTCACGTGCCGGCTGCTCGTCGGCGCGGACGGCGTGCAATCGCAGGTCGCGCGCGCCTTCGGCCTTACGCCGCCGTTGCAGCTTCTTTCGTGCTACGGCGCCGAGATGGACGGCGTCGTGCAGGACCCCGAGTTCGTCGAGATGTACGCCGGGCTCGGGACCGCGCCGGGCTTCTTCTCGTGGATCGCGCCGACCGGCCCCACGTCCGCGAAGGTCGAGGTCGGGGTCTTCCGGGCACCACGGGCGGCGAAGTACTACTGGCAGCGCATGTTCCACGACGCGCGGAGCGCCCCGCGCCTCCGCGACGCCCGCCCGCTGTACGAGATCGCGGCCTGCATCCCGCTGGGGCCCGCAAAAAAGACGGTGGCGGACCGGGTCGCGACCGTGGGCGACGCGGCAAGCCAAGCAAAGCCCGTCTCGGGCGGCGGCGTCTATACGGGCCTCCGCTGCGCGCGGCATCTTGCCACGGTCGCGTCGGAGGCGCTCACGAAGGACGACCTTTCGGCCGGGACGCTCCGGGAATACGAAC
>JBQTJL010000347.1:0-6670 GCA_052387135.1 Methanobacteriota archaeon
TCGCTTGAGGTCGTCGGCGAAAGCGGCGCCGTGGCGCTCGTCCCGTTCGAGCTCGTGGTCGTCCCCCACCGGGCGGTCGCCTTCGAAGGCGCCGCGGCGGACGCCGCACCCCGGCAGCGCCGCGGCACCGAGGCGATCCACGAGCTCGTCCTTGCGAACGCAGGGAACCTCCCGCTCTCGCTCGAGCTGTCGCTCGATGCGCCTGCCGGCGTCCGCGCCGCGCTCTCGCGTCGCACCGCCGACGTCCTCCCGGGGGCGCGCGTGCCGCTCAGCGTCTCGGTCGCGGCGGACGCCGACGTCCCGGCGGGCCGGCTCGAGGTCGCGGTCGTCGCGCGGGACGACGCGTCCGGCTACTCGGCGCGCCTCCCGGTCCGGGTCGAGATCTTCGAGTCCGACCTCGTCCTCCTGCGGGTCGTGCAGGAACCGCGGTTCGCGGTCGCCGTCGGGACCCCGGTCACGTTCTCGGCCGAGGTCGAGAACCGGGGCGGCTCAAGCGCGGACGACGTCGCGATCGGCCTCTTCGTCGACGACCACCTCGTCGCGTACCTCCCCTTGGGGACCCTCGCGCCGGGGACCACGGTCGCGACGAACCTGTCGTGGAACGCGACGGAGGGCGCGCGGTTCGCGTGGGTCGTCGTCGACCCGTACGAGGCGCTGGGCGAGGTCCGGGAAGACAACAACGCGTACGGCTTGGAGCTCGAGGTGGAAGGGCCGGGCGGGATCACGGACGCGCTCTCCGGAGCGCGCGAGGTGCCGTTCCCGGTGTTCTGGGTGTGGATCGCGGCGGGGGTCGCGGCGGTGGCCCTCCGCGGGAGGCGGCCGCCTCCGACGACTGGAAGGGATCGGAAGCGATGAGGCGGGCCGCGATCCTTGCGCAGGTCGCGCTGGTCCTCCTCGTGGCGCCTCTCCTCCCCGTCCCGGGCACCGCCCAGACCGGCTCCGTATGGGCCGCCTGGTGGGACGAGGGCTGGCACATGCGGATCCCGGTCACGGTCCGGCCCGAGACGGACCATGCGTTCGACGCCGCCGGCAGGGTGCCGTTCGACACCGTCGACCAGCGGGCCCGGAACCATCCGGTCCACGTCGAGGTCGACTTCTCGGAGACGCTGCGGAGGGCCGGCTGGTCGAACGACTCCGGGGAGCTCACGGCCTTCACGTTCGACCCCGACTCGGTCCGCGTCGTAGAATATACCGGGCTCGGCCCCGACGACCGCCCGCGGCGCGTGGACGCGCTCACGCCGAGCCTCTTCGTCGCCGTGCGCCTTACGTCGGAGGCGCCGGAGCGCTTCGACCCGACCCGGAACGCCGTGGGCACCGTCGTGTTCCTCGCGCGGGGCGACACCACGACGCCGCGGTACTACTTCATCTATTTCGACATCCTCGAGAACGGGGACAAGCCGCCCGCGACGATCCCGAACGAGGACCGCGCCCTCCTCGAAGGCCTGTTCGGGCCGGCGCGCGGCAACGTCTTCTACGGACGCACGCTCTCCGGCGCGGGCGGCGGGGGGAACACGATCACCGTCGTCGGCCTCTACCGGGACACCAAGGTCGAGATCCGGGCGATGCGGGGGCCCGGGCTCTTCGATCCGCCCGAGCCGGGCTGCGACACGACGCCCATGCCCGGACCGTTCCCGGGCGCCCCGCCGATCGGCGGGCTCCTGCAGCGCCATCAGGTCCTCCAATGCACGGCGATCGGGTACGAGACCGCCTTCCAGGTCGTCGCGGACAAGCCCGTCCTTGCGACGATCGGAGGGTCCGCTCCGACCACGTCCCACGCCGCCCTAGTCTACCCCAGCGCGGACGGCAGCCTCTCCGGCCGCCACTTCGTGTTCTGGTCCCAGTCGGACGAGACGACCGCGAACGAGCCCCGCGAGTTCGTCTGGGTCGTCTGCGCCGCGCGCACCTGCGGCCGGCCCACGATGTGGGACCTCCTTTCCACGGGCGCGCGCCGGCTCGATGAGTCCCCGAGCGACACGCTGGAGTACGGCGAGCTCTGGCGCCCCGGGGTCGTGGGCGGGGCGTGGGAGCTCGAAGGCGCGATCGGCAACGTCGTCGTGATCGGCACCGGCACGGGGCTCGTCGCCGGCGTCTCCCCGGAGGGCGGCCGCGGGGCCGGATCGCAGATCCTCGCCTTCGTCCGCCACGAACTCCACGTCACGAGCCCCCGACCCACCCGCGTCACCGTGAAGGATCTTGCGACCTTCCGGAACATCGAGACGGACCGGGCCCTTCCCTCGACCGCGAACTCGTTCGCCCTCTCCCTTGCGGACCCGAAGATCCGGACGCTCCTCGTCGAGGGCGCCGCAAACGACAGCCTCTCCGGCTTGGTCGGCGACCCGTCCGCCCGCTACGTGACGCCGATCCTCGGCCCCCTCGGCCGGACCTACGAAGTGTACGTGCCGGCGCCCGGCCAGCTCCTCCTCTTCGGGCTCTACAACAGCACGTCGCTCCGCGTCGACCGGATCCAGACCGACGGGCGCGTCGTCGAGGGGCCCCTCGACACGTTGAACCGCGACCAGTTCCTCCTTCGGACCGAACCCGGCGGCTACCGCATCCGGGCCGAGAAGCCGATCGCCGCCTACGCGCTGAACCCGAACGGGAACGGGCCCTACGCATACTATCTGTCCGGGCGGCTGTTGCCCCTTCGCGCGGCGGCCGGCGCCGCCGACTTCTGGGGGTTCGCGGGCGCGCTCTCGATCGTGGGCGGGGCCCCGGTCACGAACGTGAAGCCCGGCGACGCCGTCCGCGTCGAGCTTGCCGTGACGAACCTCGCCCGGGACCCGGACGGCCGATCGGTCTCCGACTCGTTCTCGCTCGACGTCCGGCTCGAACCGGACGAGCTCCGCACGAACTGGACCGGCGAGCTCTCGACGAGGGCCCTTTCGGACGTCGCGTCCGGCGCCGCGGCCCCGTTCCTCCTTCAGGTTTCGAGCCCGCGCGACGCCCCGACCGGGACCCTCGCCTCGGTCCGGCTCACGGCGACGTCCGCGGGGAACCCCGCGATCGTTTCGTCGCTCCTCCTTCGCGTCTCGGTCACGGTGCGCTTCGACTTCTCGCTCCGCTTCGCCGGCGGAGAGGCGGTCCTCGAACAGGCGGTGCCGCCGGGGAACACCACGCGCTTCCCGCTCGTCCTCCGGAACACGGGCTCCGGCGAGGACACCGTCCGGCTCGAGATCGTGCGCCCGCCCGGGCTCGGCGAGGGCTTCGCGTTCCGGCTCGCGGACGCCCGGACCGGTGCGAACGTGTCTTCGGTGACGCTCGACCCCGGCCGCGCGATCGACCTCGAGCTCGCGGTCACCGTGCCGCGGACCGTGACGGTCCCCGTGTTCTCCGTGAGCGTCCTCGGGACGAGCGCGAACCAGGTGAACCTCAAGCGCGAGGCCCGCGCCGACCTCGTGCTCTCCGCGAACATCCAGATCCGGCTCTCGGCGTCCGACCCCGCGCGCGAGGCCCTCCCCGGCGAGACCGTGCGGTTCCCGCTCCGCCTCGAGAACCTCGGCGAGGCCGTGACGGTCCGCGTGTCCCTTCCGGGGCGCCCCGTCCCGGAGTTCTCGCCGCTCCTCGTCTCCGCCGCGCGGAACGAATCCGGCCCGTTCCTCGTGTTCGACCTCTCCGCAAACGGCACCGGGAACGACGGCCGCGACCTCTACCTCGACGTCGCGGTCGCCCCGGACACGGCCGCCGCGACCCGCGGGAACCTCGTCGTCGTCGCGGAGACCGTGCGGTCCGGCGACCGGACGCCCGTCCGGGAGACCGTCTTCCTCCAGCTCGCGGTCCGCCGCGACCACCGGATCGGCTTCGACCGCGACAGCCTCGACGTGGTCCCCGGCGCCGAGGTCGAGGTGCCCCTCACGCTCACGAACCGGGCGAACGCGGACGAGGTCGTGCGGATCCTGCCGCAGAACCTGCCCGCGGGATGGGTCGCCTCCTTTGCGCCCGCGAACCTGACGCTTCCCCGGAACTCCTCGGGCACGGTCCGCCTCACCCTCGCGACCCCGCTCACGACCCCGCCCGGCGCCCTCCGGCCCACCTTCCGTCTTCTGTTCGAGGACGGGGAAAGCCGGGACGTCGCGTTCAACGCGACGGTGCCCCGTGTCGTCGACACGCGGGTGACGCTCCCGGAACGGAGCCTCGTCGTCCCCCCGGGCGCCCCGCGGGACGTGGCAGCGACCGTCGCGAACCGGGGCAACGTCCCGCAGACCGTGCGCCTTTCGGTCGAGGCGCCGGCCGGCCTCGACGTGCGCCTGTCGCGGGACGAGGTCCGCCTCTCGCCCGGGGAGGAGGTGGGGCTCGTCGCGACGTTCTCGCCGGGCCGCGCCGTCCTCCTCGGGAACGCCACCGTCCGGTTCTTCGGGTCGACGGAGGAGGGCCGGACCTTGTTGGGGGCTCGCGAGGTGGTCGTCGCCGAGCTCGACCTCGTTCTTTCGGGGACCTCCGTCGAGGATGCGACCGTGGGCGGCGTGCTCCTTGCGACCGCCGAGGTCGCGAACGTCGGCGGCGCGGACCTCGCCGGCGTCGTCGCGACGCTGTTCGTCGACGGCGTCGCCGTGGACAACCGCACGATCGAGATCCTGCCCGCGACCGAGACGCGCGTGGTGGTCCTCCGGTGGACCCGCGAGCCGGGGGCCCACGGCGTCGCCGTCCTTGTCGATCCCCGGGACGAGTTCGCGGAGCTCGACGAGGAGAACAACGCCCACGAGTCCCGCGTCGGGCGCACCCTCCCCGGGCCCTCCTTGCTCCTTTCGGCCCTTGCCATCGCCTTCGCCTTCGCCCTCGCCTCCGCCTTCGCCCTCGTCCGGAGGCCCCTCCGGTGAACCTCGGCCGGCTCCGGGCGCGCTTCCAGGTCCGCGCCGCAAGACACACGCGGCCGGTCCTCTTTGCCGCGGTCGGGGTCGCCGCGATCGCGCTCGCCTCGGCCGCGGCACTGTACCTCGGGGCCTCCTTCTCGCCCGGCTCCGCGACCGACGCGGGGCGCCCGCCTCCGGAAGGGTTCGCGACGGCGGACGCGGACGCCGACGGCGTCTCGGACCTTCTCGAGAACTACGTGTACGGCACGGACCGGACCGCCGCCGACACCGACGGCGACGGGATGCCGGACGGGTACGAGGCGCGGTACCGCGTCCGGAACGCGACGACGGCGCGGACGACGCCCGACCCCCGGGTGTTCGACGCGGGCGAAGACCCGGACGGAGACGGCCTCACGAACCTTGCAGAATCGCGTGCGGACACGGACCCGAACCGGGCCGACACGGACGGCGACGGCGCGGGCGACGCGTGGGAGGTCCGCTTCGCGACGGACCCGAAGGACGCCTCCGATGGCCCGCTCGACCCGGACGCGGACGGGCTCGCGAACCGGGAAGAATCGCTCCTCTCGACCGACCCTCGCGCCGCGGACTCCGACGCGGACGGGCTCCGCGACCCCGACGAGGTGCGCGGCGAGGCCCGCGTCCGGGGAGCGGTGCGCCGGTTCCCCCCGACGCGCCCCGACCTCGCCTCGACATCGGGCTCGGGGATCGCGGACGGGTGGCTCCTTGCGTTCGGCCTGAACCTCACCGACCCGAACGTCGCCTTCGAGGACGCGGACGCGGACAACGCGTCGAACCTCGAAGAGTACCGATACGCCGCCGGCCGCTTCCCCGACGTGGACGCCGTCGGACGCGCGGAGCGGGGCCCAAGCCCGGTCGATCCCGACTCCGACCTCGACGGCCTGGGCGACGGGTGGGAGATCCGGTACGGGCTCGATCCCCTGGACCCCGGCGTCGCGGATCCCGCAAACGGCCCGACCGGCGACCCGGACGCGGACGGACTCGTGAACCTCGTCGAGTTCCGCCACGGGTCCGACCCCCTCTCCTCGGACTCGGACGCGGACGGCCTCACGGATCCGGTCGAGGTCGCGGGCTGGACCATCCGCGTGGGCGGCCGCGAACAGGCGGTCTCCTCGGACCCGATCCTTCCCGACACCGACGGCGACGGGCTCTCCGACCGCGCCGAGTTCGACGGCCGGGCGACGATCTCCGCCCGCGAGCTCTCGTTCCCCCGCACGAACCCGAGGTCCGAGGACACCGACGGAGACGCGCTCACCGACCTCGAGGAGCTGTCGATCCTCGCGCCTCCGTTCCTCGTCGACCCGACCGAGCCCGACACGGACGGCGACGCGTTGAACGACTTTGCCGAGCTCGAATACTGGCGGGCCCGCGCGGCCGAGGCGCTGCGGCTTGCGAACGAGGCGCCGGACCGGCTCGAATGGATCCGCGTCCAGCGAGGGCTCCCGCAGGCGTCGCCGCACGAGCTTGCCGCGCTCCTTTCGCCCGCGGGCGACCTCGACGGCGACGCGCCCGGGGCTCTTCCGTCGGACCGGTTCCGGGGACCGAACATCGTCGACCGCGACGCGGACAACGACACGCTCCGGGACGGCGCCGAGGTGGCGCCCGGGGAACGCCTGAACCGGACGCTGCCGGCGACCGACCCCGGCCGGACCGACACCGACGGGGACGGTCTGAAGGACGGATGGGAGGTCGGGTTCACCGAGCTTCTCCCGTCCGGGCTCTGGCAGCTCGACCCGACGCGGACCGACTCCGATGGCGACGCGGTCTCGGACGCCGACGAGGACTTCGACGCGGACGGCCCCGGCGACGTAAACGAGGACGGCCGCGAGGACCTCGTGTTCGTG
>JBQTJL010000348.1:0-3668 GCA_052387135.1 Methanobacteriota archaeon
CTCCTCTCGATCATCCAGGCGCAGGAGATCTCGCCCGAGGGCTCGACGACCGGCGAGGTCTACGATCTTTACACGGAGCTTTCGAAGGTCGGCGGGATGGACCAGCTCACGCAGCGCCGCATCACGGACCTCATCAGCGAGCTCGACATGCTGGGGATCGTGAACGCGCGCGTGATCAGCAAGGGGCGCTACGGCCGGACGAAGGAGATCGAACTCTCCGTGCCGCTTGCCGAGACGAAGCAGGTCTTGAAGGAAGACCCGATCCTCGCATCGCTCCCGGACATCCGGCCCGGGACGGGTTCGCTCGCGCCGATCCGGCAGGTCCGCCTGGTCTAGCCCGGCACGTCGCCCCGGCTGGGACCCCCGGCCGGGACGCCCGGTCGGGAACCTCTCAGTTATTATTTTCGAGTTCTTATACTTCTTAAGGGGGGTTCAAATCCTCCTTAAGAATCGTCATAAACCGAAATGCAATCCGTTAATTGCTTATACGCGTCCGGGAAATCCCCGGGACAGGCCCCGGCTTCGCGGTCGCGGGCTATGAGATAAGGTGAGAACACATGAACGAGCAAGCAACCCTGTATGCGAAGATCACCGGCGTCGTGCTGGTGCTCATCGGGATCGTAGGGTTCTTCATGGACAGCATCGGAGGCGCGAGTCTCATCGCCTTCGACAACACCCACAACGTGATCCACCTGGTCCTCGGCGTGATCGCGCTCGCCGTGGGCTTTGGCGGTATGTGGGACTCGACGATGTACGCCAAGACGTTCGGTATCGTCTATCTCGCCTTGGGCGTGCTCGGCTTCGTGAGCGGCGACCTCTTCGGAATCGGCACGTCGCTCGGCCTCGGCCTCGAGATGGGCGAGAACGTCATCCACCTCGTGCTAGGCCTCTGGGGCCTCTGGGCCGGGTTCTTCGTCGCCTCTTCGGCGACGACCGCCCGCCCGGCATAAGGCGCATCCCCAGCCGGGGCGGGAACGCCCCGGCCAGATCCTTTTTTTAGAATCCTTCCCCGAAACCGCTCCACCACGTGCGGCCACTTTCAGTCACCCCCGGCCCAAGCCCTAGTAGCACGCCCGAGGGATTTCGACATGCTTAAATGGATTCCGGGCATTGCGATACCAAGCCTTGTGTCCTTAGATGGGATGCAGTCGTAATCCATACTACTAATAGTAGGGGTTCGTTAGCGGATGAGATGCCTGAGCTGCAGCTTTCCCGAGACTCGGGTCTTGGACTCGCGGGAGACCCTGGACGCGGTTCGAAGACGGCGCGAATGCATGTCCTGCAAGCGCCGCTTCACGACCTACGAGCGCGTCCGGATCGAGGAGCTCCGCGTGGTGAAGCGGGACGGCCGGAAGGAAGCCTTCGAGCGGGGAAAGCTCGAACGGGGGATCCGGCTCGCGTTCGCGAAGCGCCCGATCGGGGAGACGCAGATCGTGGAACTCACGGACGGGATCGAAGAGACCGTGCGCGGCTGGGGATTGGACGAGGTCCCCACGAACCGGATCGGGGAGCTCGTGATGCAGCGCCTCCGGCCGATCGACGAGGTCGCGTACGTGCGCTTCGCCTCGGTCCACAAAGAGTTCCAGGACGCGAAGCACTTCGTGCAGGAAGTGCAGGCGTCGCTCTCGGGCCGCTGACGGTCGCGGCGACGGGACGCGAGGGGTGAGAGCGATGGGCGAACTCGAAGCGGTAGGACCGAAGGGCGGGGTCGGAGACGCGGCGGCGGCGGGCGCGAACCTGAGGCTCGAGGTGAACCGGAGCGGCATCGAGATCCCGCACCGGTTCACAATGCCGGGCGACGACGGGTTCAACGGCCTCCTGTGGGAGCGCCGGGACAGCAAGATCACGGAGCCCGACGGCCGCGTCGTCTTCAGGATGGACGGCGTCGAGGTGCCCTCGACGTGGTCGCAGCTTGCGACCGACATCGCGGTCTCGAAGTACTTCCGGAAGGCCGGCGTCGCGACGCCCGAGGGTCGAGAGGTCTCGGCGCGTCAGCTCGTACGGCGCGTCTCCCGCACGATCCGTCGCTTCGGCGAGGAGCACGGATACTTTGCGACGAAGGACGACGCGCTCACGTTCGAGGCCGAGCTCACGCACCTTCTCATCACGCAGAAGGGCGCGTTCAACTCGCCCGTCTGGTTCAACTGCGGGCTCTACCACGAATACGGGATCGTGTCCGAAGGCGAGAACTGGGCGTACGATTACAGCACCGGCGCCATCGCGCCGGTGGGGAACGTGTACGAACGGCCCCAATGCAGCGCCTGCTTCATCCAGCGCGTCGACGACAACCTCTATTCGATCTTCGAGCTCGTGAAGAACGAAGCGATGCTCTTCAAGTACGGCTCCGGCACCGGCACGAACTTCGCGCGGATCCGCGGGAAGGGCGAGAAGCTCTCCGGCGGCGGCACCTCGTCGGGCCTGATGAGCTTCTTGAAGGTCTTGGACGCGGGCGCAGGCTCGATCAAGTCCGGCGGCACGACGCGGCGCGCGGCGAAGATGGCCTGCCTCGACATGGATCACCCCGAGATCGTCGACTTCATCGAGTGGAAGTCGAAGGAAGAGAAGAAGGTCAAGGCGCTGATCGACGCCGGGTACCCCTCCGACTTCAACGGCGAGGCGTATCAGACCGTGTCCGGCCAGAACTCGAACAACTCGGTCCGGGTCACGGACGACTTCATGCAGGCGTACCTGTCGGACGGCGTCTGGCACACGCGGAACCGCAAGGACGGCTCGATCGCCGAGACGATGAAGGCGCGCGACCTCATGCGGAAGGTCGCCGAGTCGGCATGGGCCTGCGCGGACCCCGGCGTCCAGTACGACACCACGATCAACGACTGGCACACGTGCTCGGCGACGGACCGGATCTGGGCGTCGAACCCGTGCAGCGAGTACATGTTCCTCGACGACTCGGCGTGCAACCTCGCCTCGATCAACCTGATGAAGTTCCTCCGCGAGGACGGCGCGTTCGACGTCGAAGGCTACCGCCACGCGGTCCGCGTCTTCATCACGGCGATGGAGGTCGTGGTCGACCTTGCGAGCTACCCCACGAAGGGGATCGCGCAGAACTCGCACGACTACCGGCCCCTCGGTCTCGGCTACGCGAACCTCGGGACGCTCCTCATGGTCCAAGGCATCCCGTACGACTCCGACGAGGGCCGCGCATGGTCCGCGGCCCTCACCTCCATCCTGTGCGGGCACGCCTACCGCACGAGCGCCGAGCTTTCGGCGGCGAAGGGCCCGTTCGCGGGCTTCTCCAAGAACCGCGAGTCGTTCCTCCGCGTGATGGCGAAGCACCGCGACGCGGCCTACAAGATACCGGAAGCCCGCGCGCCTGCCGCGCTCGTCGCGGCCGCGCGACAGGATTGGGACGAGGCGGTCCTCCTCGGCGAAGAATACGGCTACCGGAACGCGCAGGCGACCGTGATCGCCCCGACCGGCACGATCGGGCTCCTCATGGACTGCGACACGACCGGCGTCGAGCCCGAATTCGCGATCGTGAAGTGGAAGAAGCTCGCCGGCGGCGGGTACTTCAAGATCGTCAACGAGTCGGTGCCTCCCGCGCTCGCCCGCCTCGGGTACACGGCGGAGCAGGTCCAGGCGATCATCGACTACGCACGCGGGCGCGGCACGCTCCGGGGCGCGCCCGGCGTCAACCACGAGACCCTCCG
>JBQTJL010000349.1:0-10803 GCA_052387135.1 Methanobacteriota archaeon
GCTCGCGCATGCATCGAGCACGACGAAGCGGCCGCCGGGCCGAACGACCCGCCGGGCCGAACGACCCGCCGGGACTCGGCGATGGCGCCCGCGTAGTCCGGGATCACGTTCATCGAGTAGGATGAGACCGCGTGGTCGAAAGAGGAATCGGGAAACGGCATCGAGGCGGCGTCCGCGAGCACGGTCCGCACGTTCCGCCAGCCCGCGCGCGCGATGCGGCGGCCGGCGCGCTCCAGCATGTCGGCGGAGACGTCGACGCCGACGACCTCGCCGGTCGCGCCTACGAGCCTTCGCAAGGCCGCGAGGCCGAGCCCGGTCCCGCACGCAAGGTCGAGGACGCGGTCGCCCTCCTTTGCCCCGGTCGCGCGGGCCGCGGCGCCCCGGAGCGGCATCGGTCGATGGGCGAGGTCGTACCACGGCGCCCAACGGGCGTACGTCGCGCGGATTCCCGCGACGGGCTCGCCCGAGCGATTCGCCTAGACCACCTCGCTGGGATGCGCAAACGTCCGTATCTCGTCCACCGGCATCCCGCAGACGGGGTCCGTCGCGGTCATGCGTCCTCCTCCACGACGATCGTCCCTGTCATCCCGACCCACTCGCCGCCTTCGGGGATCCGGGTCGAATGGAGCACGCAGACGTAGCGGTACACGCCGGGCTCCGCGAACGAGAAGCTCCATCCGCGGCCCGGCTGGAGCCAGAGGTCGGGACGCGTCCCGCTCCCATCGGACCCCCATGCGTCCGGATCCATGGGGACGACGGTGTGCTGGACGGCGTCATGGTTCCACCAAAGGACCGTCTCGCCCGGCGCGACATGGCTTACAGCCGGCACGAAGGCCGAGTCCGCGATCTCGATATGGTGGTCGCCCTGGACGTGGCCCTCGAACCCGAGCTCGCCGGGGAGCGGTCGGGTGTCCTCGCCACCGAGGCACCCCGCGAGCACCACCGTGACCATCGTCGTCGTCCCCAGCCCCAGCCCTAGCCCTTTCCCTTTCACCCGTACATCATCTCCCCGCGCGGCGCCTGGGGCTCGCCCCGCATCTGTTCGCGAAGCGAGCGCATGAGCGCGTCGATCTCGGCGGCTTGGGCTTCGAGGGGCGCGATCCGGACCCGTAGGTTCGGGAACAGGCGGTTCACGGCCGCGACCAGCGCGGCCGCGGCGCGGGCGTCCGGGAAATCGGGGATCGTCGGCACGGTGAGCATGACGACGTCGAGCCCCAGCCACCGCCCTTCGTTCAAGAGCACGCCGCCCGGGCCCGCGAGCATGCCCCGTTCGAGCGTCGGGACCTTCGCGCTCCGCATCCAATCGCGGGCCGCTTCCGTCGCGCCGATCGCCCGGACGGTGGGCTCGGGGCTCGACCCGGGCGACGCGTCGAGGTCGAACACGGGGATCCCTTCAAGGCCCACGATCCGGCGGACCTTCGCCTCGGCCGCAAGCGAAAGCAGGGCCTTCGCGATCGGACGCGCAAGGGACGGCGGCGGAGCGAACTCGGCGAGGACGAGGCCGAACCGCTCTTCTTCGGACACGTAGAGCCGCATCGGGAACTTGGGTTTCCCCCCGTAGATCATCGTGGTCGGAGGGAACCGCTCGGACTCGAACGCGAGGGCCTGGTCGAGACCCAGCTCTCCGACGAGGTGGGACGCCGCGATCGGCGCGACCATGCTCACGGTCGGGATGCCGACCACGATGGCGCCCCCGGAAAGGTCGAACGGGCGGAACGGGCGCGTCTCGATCCCGCCTCCGTCGGACACGCTAGGCCCCCTTTCGCGCGGGGCGCGTCTCCTTCCGGCCCCCGTAGTCGCTCGTCCCCTCCCAGAGCGGGCTCACGGAGTCCCGGAAGAGCCGCGTCGTCTCGGACCCCTCGTCCTCGCGCTGGGGGATGCGTCCGGCCCTCCGGTCGACGAGGGCGAGCGTCTCCTCCGCGATGCGAAGGTGGCGGGCTTCTTCGGCGGCAAGCTCCCGGAAGAGCCGTGCGACCGCGGGTTCGTGCACGGAATCGACGTGGGAAAGATAGAAATCGCGGGCGGCGCGCTCCACGTCGCAGACGTCGAGGAGGGCCGCGCGGAGCACCGCGGGCCGGTCCGCCTCGGTGACGCGGGCGTTGAGGCTCGTAAGGTGCGCGACGATGCGCTCGCCGTGCCGGTCCTGCGGCGACGTGAGGCGAAGGAGCCGCGCGCGCACGTCCGCGTCCTCCACGATGTCCGTCGCGATCCCCAGCACGAACTCCTCGTACGCGCGCTCGTAGAGCTCGGCAAGCTTCAAGAGACGGATGTCGTTCACGACCGGCTTCATGGGGTCGCCCCCTTCGCGACCGCCTCTTTCACGAGGAGGACCGAGGCGCGGGCCTCGTGCGCGACGCGGTTCCCCACGGACCCGGTCTTCAGGCGCTTCAGGCCCGAAAGACCCCGCGAGCCCATCACCACGAGCCCGTACGCGCCGCCTCGCGTCGCATCCGCGATCCGGCCGGCCGCGGTGCCGAACACGAGCTCGTACCGGAGGCCCTCCGCCTCGATCGGGTACCCCAGCGCGCGGAACACCTGCTCCGCGCCCGGCGCGTCCTTCTCCCGCTCGAAGAACAGGAACGGCGGGAGCACGTGGAGGAACGTCACGGCGGAGCCCCAGCGGCCCGCGAGTCCGACCGCGAGTGCCGCCGCCCGCCGGCTCGCCGCGGAGCCGTCCGTCGGCACGAGGATTCGCTCCGTCGAAGGCGGTCCCTTCGCGATGAGGACGCTCGCCGCGACCTGGTCCTTCACGGCGTCCGAGACGGAACCCAAGAGCATCCGCTCGGCCCCGCCCCGACCCTGCGACCCGAGGACGACGAGGTCGACGCCGGCCCGGCGCGCGGCCTTCCCCGTCTCCTTCGCGGGACTCCCTTCGACAAACAGCGCCTCGGTCTCGACCCCGGCGGCCCGCAGCTCGGCCACCGCTTCGTCGAGGACCTTCCGGCCTCGGTCGCGCTCCTCCTCGTAGAGCGACGCAACCGCGGCGAACGTGGGAACACCCGCGTAGAACGAGTACACCTCGGGCGCCTCGACCGCGTGGAGCACGTACACGACGCTTCCCGAGGCCTTCGCGATCTCCCTTGCCCACGCGAGCGCGTGCCACGATGGCGTCGAGCCGTCGAACGCGAGGAGGATCCGCTTCGGGAGCCATGGGTGCGGCGTCCCCGGAGGGCCTTCCTTGGGGCGGGGCTCCATCTTGCCCGCGCCGAGCGTGAGGCCTTCGATCTGGCGGTCGATGTCGTCCATCACGAGCGTCTTTACGTCGATCTTCATGCGGTTCCCTCCTTCGGGGTCGCGACGGTGAGGAGCAGCACGAGGACGGCACCGACGAAGACGTACGACCACAGCATGCTCGTCATCATGCCCATCCCGGCGACCCCGGCGCCCGAGCCCGCGAGCGAGGCCCCGAGCAGGCCGAACGCGAGCGCGGCAAGGACCCACGCGACGACGATGCGCGCGTCAACCGCCATGCATCCCACCTCCGTGCATCGCCGCGCCGCCGGGGCACGCCTCGTGCGGGACCGCGGTGGTGTTCCCGTGCATGTGCGCGACGTGCTCGGTGCCGCGGGCGCCGTCATGCGTCGCGCAGTGGTAGCCCCCGTGGTCGAGGAGATGACGGTGCCCGAGCCCTCCAGATTCGGCCATCGCGCCATGGCTCCACTCGTTCACGACGAAGCCTGCGCCGGCAAGGCCCGCGAGCGCCAAGGGCACGAGGAGCGAGGCGTCCATCCCTCACTCCAGGACCCGGTGCCGGGCGACGAACGGCATCGAGGTCCAGCGCCGCCCGAGGCCCCAGGTCTCCCCGGCACGCGCGAGCGCCGCGCCGACGAGGACCACCGCGTACACGATGTGGTCGTCGAGGATCGGGTTCGTCGTCGGGGGGTGCGAGCTCCACATGAGGAGCATCATGAGGACGCCCGCGGCCGCCGCGATCCGGACGCCGATCCCGAGGATGAGCGCCGTCCCGACCGCCGCAAGGCCCGCCATGAACAGCACGTCCGTCACGACGTGGCCCGCGATCCCCTGGTAGAACGAGGCAAGGGGGCCGGTCGCGCTTGCGAGGTACCCCATCGTCGGGGACCCTCCCGAAAGCCAGGCCGCCTCCGGCTTCGTCGCGTACCCCAATCCGAAGAGCTTGTCGACGAAGGCCCACGCGAAGATGGCGCCGAGCAGGATCCGGAGGCTCGCCCAGACGTGGGCGACCGTGAACCCGGCACCGCGCCCCGGGATGATCTCGAAGGCGGGGCCGGTGGCCCGCTCGTACCGTACTTTGGTCTGGGTGGTTCCCATAGGCATCTCCAAGATACCTCGGACGGCCCACGGGAAACCCCCCGGCCCGTTTTCCGACGCTGATTCTCAGCACGAAGAATCGTCTTTAAGGAACCGGAGCGCGTGAGGGTCGTTCGCGGCGGTGAGAAACGTCGAAACCGGGAAACCCGGCCCCCTGCCTTCCGAGATCGTCGTCGCGGCGCTGTCCGACGCGTACGCCCGTCGCGTGCTTGCCGTGTGCGTGAAGAAGGCGAAGGCCGTGAAGGACGTGAGCCACGAGACCGGGATGCCGCTCCCCACGACCTACCGCCACGTGAACGACCTTGTCGAAAAGGGGCTCCTCGTCGTCGAGCGGAGCGCGCTCACCGAGGACGGCAAGCGCTACGAGCTCTACCGGTCCCGGATCCGGTACGCGCGGCTCGAGCTCGACGCGTCCGGCGAACGCGTCGTCTGGGAGCCGAACGAACCGGTCGAGGATCGGCTTGCGAGGATGTGGCTCGATCTTCGCGAACGGAGATGAACGGAGATGCCAGAGATGGCGGATATGGTGGCGATGACGGAGATGGGGCGGACATGGTAGCGACCGAACTCGCGCTTGCTGGGATCAAGGCCGTCACGGTCGCCTTGGGGTTCTGGATCGTGTATCTTGGATGGAAGGCCGCGCGGGCGCGCGGGAGCCGCGCGATGCTGTGGTTTACCGTCGGGATGGTCCTCATGACGGTCGGTGCGATCTCGGAAGGCCTCGCCTTCCAAGGCCTCCGATGGACGCTCGACCAGTCCCACATCGCGGAGGCGGGCGTGACGCTCGTCGCGTTCGGCGTCCTCGTCTACTCCCTCTACGCGTGACGTCAGGGCGGAAGGAGCGCCCCGTCCCAGATCTCAAGGCGCGTCGGGTCGAAGACCGAACCGTGACCGGTCGTGCACACGATCTTGTCCCAGTCCTTCCCCCCGTCCTGCCGTCTCACGATCGGGTCCTCCTTGTAGCCCGGCACGAAGCAGGCGTGCACGCACCGGAGCCGGAACGCGACGAGGCCGTGCTCGCGGACGCTCGCCGTAAGATCCGGCTCCACCACGGCCGGCGCCCGGAACCGCGCCGGATCGACGCGGACGACGACCACGAGGAAGGGCTCGGGCGACGCGGCGATGTCCCACGCGCCGACCGCCCCGTCGCCCACGGCCGCAAAATGGGCGGGCTCCATCGGCGTCCCGTCCAAGGGCTCGTACCAGAGTCCGGCGTACGTGGGGCGTCCGTCCGACCTTCGTTTCACGGAGAAACGAATCGGTCCTTCTTCGGCGGTCGCGACGGGGGGGTCCGGGCAATAGCCGTACCACGCGAACTTCGTCGCAAGGCCCACGATGCGGCCGTGACGGACCGCGAGCGGGACGAGCGGAAGCCCCACCTGCGCCGGCCCTCGAAGGAGTCCGGAGCCGACGAACGGGAGGCGCGGCGACCGCGCGGGCACCGGCGGACGCACGCTCGCCGCAAAGGGCCCGAGCCCGGCGCCGATCGCGCCGAGCCCTGCCGTGGCGAGGCAGGCCTTCACGAAGGTGCGTCGGTCCACGAAAAGGAAGACGTCGCGCGCGCCTTTGGGGGATCGGAACGACTGTACGACGCGCGCGAACTGTAATTACAGCCCGTTCAAGAGGCGGGCGGCCTCCGCGGCGGCCGGCTCGCGGGCGCCGTCGTGGTCGTCCTTCTCCTTCTTTGCGGGTCGGCTCCCGTCCGTGACGAGGATGTCGCCGTAATCCGTGAACGCCTTCACGTCGACCTGGACCGCGCGGCCCGCGAAGTCGGACGTGCCGCCGGTCGCCGTGTGGCGGTATCCGGTGCCCGGCTGGAGCCACCCGGCCGGGTCGAACTCCTCGTCCTCGGCCTCGGTCTCCTTGACCTTGGCACCGACGAGCGCGATCACGATGTCGCCGTAGTTCGTGCCCGAGGCGACCTGATAGCCGAACGCGGGCCCCTGTGGGACCATGAGCGAGATGTCGCCGTACTCCGTGAGGAGGTCGTGCGCGCCGGTCGCCTTCGGGGTGAGTTCCACGTCGACGTCCCCGTACCGCGACCACGCCTTCGTCGTGACAGAGCCGCCGAGGACAACGATGTCCCCGTATTCCGTCATGAGCGTCGCCCCGGTGCCTTCGAGGTTCGTCCCCGAGAGGTCGCCGTGGTTTGCAAGGAGCGAGATCGCCTCGAACGACGCGTTCGAGGCGTCGACGTCGCCGTACCGCGAGTAGACGAGGAGGTCCTTCCCGGAGATCTCCTCGACGCCGGTCGTCACGCGCGGCGCGGGCGAACGGTCGCTGTTTACGCCGATCGACCCGATCGAGAAGCCCGGCGTCGCATCGTCCGCGACGCATTCCTGTTCGACGGTGAACGCGGGTTCCTCGTCGAACGGCCACGGGTCGATGCCGTCGAAGGTGTCGTCGAACATGTGGCCTTGGCCCGCGCACGCGAAGACCTTCGTGTAGAAGGCGTGCTTCGGGACGTAGGCCACGATCGCGGTCGCGGGCGTCGGGTCCGAGCCTTGGACGCCCACGCCGTAGGTCCCTTCCTGGTCGACGAGGAGCGAGAGCTTCATCACGTCGCCCGAGGAGGTGTCCTTGAAGTCGATGAGGGTCTCGAAGTCGCTTGCCGCCTGCCCGCCCGCGGTCTGCTGCAGGACCTGGACGAGGTAGGCGTTCTCGTTCCAGCCGAAGACGCGGACGTCGCCCCAGTCGATCCGGAGGTCGAGCTCCCCGGTCGCGATGCGGCCGTCGAAGTCCTTCCGGAACTCTTGGAGGACCGGCGCGCCGAAGTCCTCGGGGGCGCTGGGGCCCGCCTCGCGGGCGCCCGCCGGAGCGGTCTCCGTCTCGCCGCCGACGAGGAAGCCGACCGGACTTGCGACAAGGAGGCTTGCGAACAGGAGCTTCAGGGCGTTTACGGGACCGAACATGGTGGGGGACTCCGTCCGCCCCGACAGCCCCTCGGCGCCTTATAAGGGGATGAAAGCCCGGGCGAGACCCCGCGCAGCCCCGAGGCTGTACTTACTAAATACGTATTCGTTCACGGCGTTCGAAGGACCGTCTTCGGGTTCGGCCGCGCGTCGGCCCGCGCCCGCGCGTGGTACTCTTGGAGCGACATCGCGTCGAGCGCTTGCGTCTTTGCGGCCTCGATCGCCTTCACCGCGGCCCGGGCCGCCTCCATCGTCGTCACGAACGGGATGTTGAGCTCGACCGCGAGGCGCCGCATCATGGAACCGTCCGTGCGCGCACCGCGCGCGCCGGAGGGCGTGTTGATGACGAGCTTGATCTCGCCCGAGCGCATGAGGTCGATCGCGTCCGGGTTCCGTTCTTCCGAGATCCGCCACGCGGTCTCGCACGGGACGCCGAAGTCGCGAAGGTACGCCGCGGTCCCCTTCGTCGCGTAGAGCCGGAAGCCCATGTCGGAGAGCTTCTGGGCAAGCGGCAGGAGCTGGGCCTTGTCGTCCCCGCGGACCGTGAGGAACACCGCGCCCTCCGTGGGGAGCCGCATCCCGGCCGCGAGCATCCCCTTGTAGAACGCGCGGGGGAAGTCCTTGTCGATCCCCATGACCTCGCCCGTCGACTTCATCTCGGGGCCGAGGATCGAATCGACACCGGGGAGCTTCAGGAACGGGAACACCGAGGCCTTGACCGCGACGTGCGCGTGCTCGAGCGGCGGGAGCCGCAGGTCGCGGATCTTCGCGCCGAGCATGCATTCGGTGGCGACCTTCGCAAGCGGCACGCCGGTCGCCTTCGCGACGAACGGGACCGTGCGGGAGCCCCGCGGGTTCGCCTCGAGGATGTAGACGCGGTTGTCCTTCACCGCGTACTGGTAGTTCACCGAGCCGACGATGCCCATCGCGAGGCTGATCTTCTCGCTGTAGGTCCGGATCGTCTGCACGACCTCGGAGGGGAGCGTCTGCGGCGGCATCACCATCGTCGCGTCGCCGGAGTGGACGCCGGCCTCCTCGACGTGCTCGAGGATCCCTCCGATCAGCACCTCCTCGCCGTCCGAGACCGCGTCGACGTCGACCTCGATCGCGTTGTCCAGGTACTTGTCGACCAAGACCGGGTGCTGCTTCGAGACCCGGGCGGCCTCCTTCATGTATTCCTCGAGGTCGCCTTCGTCGTAGACGATCACCATGCCGCGGCCGCCGAGCACGTACGAGGGCCGCACGAGCACCGGGTACCCGATCCGGGCCGCGAGCTCCTTCACCTCGGCAAACGAGTGGCCCCAGCCGCCCGCTGGCTGCGGGACGTGGAGCTTCTCCATGAGCTTGTTGAACTTCTCGCGGTCCTCGGCGACGTCCATGTTCTCCGGCGTCGTCCCGAGGACGCGCGTGGGAAGGCCTGCGTCGTCGATCGCCTCCTGCAGGGGGAGCGCGAGGTTCACCGAGGTCTGGCCGCCGAACTGGAGGATCACGCCCTGCGGGCGCTCCCGGAGGACCACGTGGAAGACGTCCTCCAACGTCAAGGGTTCGAAGTAGAGGCGCGTCGAGACGTCGAAGTCCGTCGAGACGGTCTCGGGATTGTTGTTCACCATGATCGCTTCGTAGCCCAGCTCTTTGAGCTTCTTTGCGGCATGCACGCAGCAATAGTCGAACTCGATCCCCTGCCCGATCCGTATGGGCCCGCCGCCGACGACGAGCACGCGCTTGTTCGACGCCGCAGGCGTCGAATCGTCCCCGGACTCATACGTACTGTAAAAGTACGGTGTCGCGGCCTCGAACTCGGCCGCGCACGTGTCCACCATCTTGTAGGTGGGAAGGATCCGGTGTTTGAGCCGAAGCCGGCGGACCTCGAGCTCCGAGGTCCCCGCAAGGCGCGCAAGGTGGACGTCCGAGAACCCGAGGTGCTTTGCGCGCCGGATCGCCTCCGGGTCGAGCTTCTTTGCCGCGACCTCGCCCTCGGCCGCGAGGATCTTCTGGAACTTTCGAAGGAAGAACGGGTCGATGGCGGTCGCCTCGCGGACGCGGTCGACCGACCACCCGTTCGCGAGGGCGTACGCGACCGCGAAGAGGCGGCGGTCGGTAGGATGCCGCAGCTCCCGGTCGAGCGTCTCGTTCGTCCACTCCTCGTCGCCCGTGAGCGAGAACCGGTCCGTCTCGAGGCTCCGCACCGCCTTCAGCAGGCTCTCCTCGATCGTGCGTCCGATCGCCATCGCCTCGCCGGTCGACTTCATCTGGGTCCCGAGGCGCCGGTCCACGGTGCGGAACTTGTCGAAGGGCCACCGGGGGAGCTTCGTCACGACGTAGTCGATCGTGGGCTCGAACGACGCGGGCGTCTTCGCGGTGACCGAGTTCGGGATCTCGTGGAGGGCAAGGCCGATCGCGATCTTTGCGGCGACCCGCGCGATGGGGTACCCGGTCGCCTTGCTCGCGAGCGCGGAGGAGCGCGAGACGCGCGGGTTCACCTCGATCACGCGGTATTCCCAGCGGCCCGGGTGCACGGCGAACTGCACGTTGCAGCCGCCCTCGATGCCTAAGGCCCGGATGATCTTGATCGCGGCCGAGCGGAGCGACTGGTGGTCCGCGTCGGAGAGGGTCTGCGCGGGCGCCACGACGGCGGACTCGCCGGTGTGGATCCCCATGGGATCGATGTTCTCCATGTTGCAGACGATGATGCAGTTGTCGTCGCCGTCCCGCATCACCTCGTACTCGAACTCCTTCCAGCCGAGCACGGACTCCTCGATCAAGACCTGCTTGATGCGGGAGTAGACGAGTCCGCGCCCGACGATCTCCTCGAGCTCCTCCTCGTCGAAGGCGATGCCGCCGCCGGTGCCGCCGAGCGTGTAGGCGGGCCGCACGATCGCGGGGTACCCCGTGATCGTCGCGACCACGCGTCTCGCCTCTTCGAGCGTGTGCGCGACGCCCGACTTCGGGACCGGTTCGCCGATCTCGAGCATCGCGTCGCGGAACTTCTCGCGGTCCTCCGACTTCTCGATCGCCGCAAGCGGGGTCCCGAGAAGCTCGACGCCGAGCTCCTTCAAGATCCCGGTCTCGGAGAGCTCCGAGCAGAGGTTCAGCGCGGTCTGGCCGCCCATCCCGGATAGGATCCCGTCGGGGCGCTCCTTCCGGAGGATCGCGGCGAGCGTCTCGACCGTGAGCGGCTCGACGTACGTCCGGTCCGCGATCTCGGTGTCGGTCTGGATCGTCGCCGGGTTCGAATTGACGAGGACGACCTCGAGGCCCTCCTCGCGCGCGGCAAGCGCCGCCTGCGAGCCCGAGAAGTCGAACTCGGCCGCCTGCCCGATCACGATGGGCCCCGAGCCGATGATCAGGACCTTCTTCAGGTCTTTGCGCTTCGGCACTAGGACGGCCCTCCCCGGAACATCGAGACGAACGTGTCGAAGAGGTACGTCGTGTCGCGGGGGCCCGGGTGCGCCTCGGGATGGTACTGGACCGAGAACGCGGTGTCGCGCTCGTGCCGCATCGCCTCGACCGTCTGGTCGTTCGCGTTCAACTGCGTCACCCGGAGGCCGGCCGCCTTCGCCGACTCGGGGTCGACCGCGAAGCCGTGGTTCTGGCTCGTGAT
>JBQTJL010000350.1:0-3195 GCA_052387135.1 Methanobacteriota archaeon
CAAGACCGGGCGGCAGAAGTAGCAGAGCCGCCGCTATCGTGACCGTCTTCCCTTTCATCCACACACCACACTGGGCGGGCCTGTTGCCCCCAAGCCCGGGCCCCCGAATCCGCGGGGGGCCTCTTCACGGTTTGTGTGGACGCGGAATCCACGGGCGTTGACGCGTCAGCGCCGACGGATCAGGATCGCGATGGCGAGGGCTACGATTATGAAGCCGGTGGCCGGGAACGGAACACGGACCGGGTCGAGACCGCCGGCGGCCGCGACCTCGAGGCGCTTCGCGCTGAACCCCGGGATGCTCGCGAGCACCTTTACGCCGTCCCGGTCGGTGACGACCCAGTACTCCGCGCGGGTCCCGTCGTCGGACGCATCGAGCACGTCCTCGAGGCTTCCCGCCTCGTGGATCTCCTCTTCCGTCTCGCCGGCGGCCCCTTGCGAATAGTAGGCGACGCGGACGCGATCGGTCCCGAGGATCTCGTGGTCGACGTTCACCACGATGGTCTTCCCCTCGTGCTTCTCGCTCTCGACGAGGACGCTCACCTTCTTCTCGTCCTTCCGGGGCGGTGCCACGGTCACGGTCACGTCGCCGTAGGCCAACGGCTCGTCCACCGTCCCGCCATCCCCATCCGCTCCGCCATTCCCGTCCTTCCCGTCCCTTTGGGCCTTTACGACCGTCACTTCCGCCGCGACCTTCCGCGCCTCGATCGCGCGGTCGATCTCGTCGCGGTGCCGGTTCCCGACGTCCGCGAGGGCCTCATCGCGGCCCTTCACGAGGAACAGTCCGTTGCAGGAGAGCGTCGCGACCTTGGGCCCGGCATCGTACGCGATGTCGCAGCCGTCGGTCGTGACGCGGGCAGTGCGGCCGCCCGAGGTGAGCGCGAGGGACCGCGGCTCCGCGACGACGTCCACGGGGTCGGCGACGTCGAAGACGACGGACGCTCCGCCCGAGGCCCGCACGTTCACGACGCCCCGGGGGCCGTCGTGGAGGAGGATCGTGGTCCGCCCGGCGGCGTCGCCGAGCCGGAGCACGGGCGCGGCGCCGCCCGCTTCGACGCCGCCTTCGCTGAAGATCTCCGTCGAATAGACCCGCGTGAAGAACAGCGCGCCTCCCACCTGGAGGTCGAGGACCGTGCCCGTCGCGGGCTCGCCGGCAAAGCTCACGTATTTCCCGACCATGCGGACCCGGCCGGTCTCGGCGTCCTCCTCCGCGGCGAAGCTTCCGACGAGGTCGTGCTTTGCCCGCGACTCGTTCCGGTGCGCGGCTTCCCAGCGGGCCTTGTGCTCGGCCTCGCCCCGCGCGAGGTCGCGGTGGGCCTCGCCGAAGCAGGCCTTCAGCTTCTCTTCATGGACCCGCTCGAAGTCCGCGCGCTCCGCGTCGGTGCGGTTCGTCGCATGGAAATCGCGCATCGCGGCCTCGCGGCGGTCGCGGCATCCTTGCGTCTTCTGGAAGGTCTCAAGCTCCGCCCGCTCGCGCAGCGCCCGGATCTCGTGGTCCTTCTCGACGTGGCCGGGCTCCGTCGAAGCGCGCATCGCCGCGTCGGGCCGGGCGCCGCCCGCGTAGGGGCAGTCGACGGCCGCGTGGGCGTACATCGCCTGCACGCGTTTTGAATTCCCGGCCTGGAATTCGTCCTTCATCCGGTCGAGGTCGGTGTGGAGGCGGCCGTGCGCCGATTCGTCGACCGCGCCGGATTGCGCCTCGTGGAACCGTCGGTGCTTCGCCTCGAGTTCGTCGAAGAAGCGGCGGCCGTCCTCCTCGGCGCGGAGCACCACGGCGCGTTCGGCCCCGCCCGAGGCCTCGAAGCCGCAGGCCTTCCCGTGCGGGCCCGCGAACTCCGGCGCTTCGGGGCGGCCCCCGTGGCATTCGGGCGGCGGCGGCGTGGCCGCGGACCGCTCCTCGTACGCGCGCCACTCTTCCTTGTGACGGGCCTCGAGCGCGCGGCGCTCGGCCTCGTGGCGGGCGCCGACGGCGTGCCGCTCCTCGTCCCTTCTTGCGGCGGTCGCGGGGTCCGTGCCGTTCGGGTCCGTCGCCGGAGGCGGGGTCTCGAACGCGCGCGCATCGGACCGGTGCCGCGCCTCGAGCTCGAAGCGCTCGCGGCCCTGCCGGTCCCCGATCTCGACGCGTTCGCGGTGGCGTGCCTCGAAATACCCTCGGCAGGCGGGGTTCGGTGCGGAAGGCTCCGCGGCGTGTCCTGCGGCGGGGGCGCCGGGGCCGGACGCGCCCGCGCTGCAGCGGGCGTGGAACCGCGCGGCGGCTTCGCGGGCCTTTCCGTCGGCCAAGGTCCGCGCGGCGGCTTCGAAGGCCGAGACCTCGTTCTGGTGCCGGGCGGCGAGCGTCCGCGCGTCCTCGTCGGAGGCGCCGCGGGCCGCGAGGTCCGCGGCCTCCTTCTGGTGCCGTGCATGGAGGGCCCGCCGCTCCTCCTCTTTCCCGGAGCGGAGCGCCTCCATCTCGGCCCGGAGGCTCTCGGCGAGCGCGCGGCAATCCTCGGTCATCGGTTGCGGAGCCGCGGGATGCGCGTCGCCGGCGGAGCAGGCGGCGTGGACCCGCGCCTCGTGGCGGACGCGCACGTCCTCGGATTCGGAATGGTATCGGGCCTTCACGGCGGCCTGTTCCTCGTGCCAGTGGGCGTCCCACGTCCCGTTCTCGGGCGGCGCGCGGGCCGCCTCCTCTTTCTGGTGGGCCTGGAGCGTCGCGAACTCGTGCCGGAACCTCTCGGCGACGGCCGCGGTCGCGCGCTGGTATTCCGTCCGCGCGGCTTCGCATTGCGAGGCGGGCGGGGGTGCCGACGTCCCGGCCGCGCCGGGGCCCGGCTCTGCGGGCGGCGGCGCTTGCCCGGTGGCGGGCTCGCGCGCGGGCGCTCCGGCCGTAGAGTTCGTGCCGTCCCCGCAGGCCGCCGCGACGCGCGGCCGCCATGCGTCGTGGAGGGCGGCCTCTTCCCGCATCTGACGCGCGGCGAGCTCGTGCCGTTCGGCCTCGACGTGGCGCGCCGTCTCGGGATCCGTCGTGTTCCGGTGCGCCTCCGCCTGGTGGGCGGCGAGCCGGCGCCGCTCGTCTTCGTGGCGCGCCGAGAGCGCGGACGTTTCCTTCGCGTGTCCCGCGCGGACCGCCTCGCAGTCGGCGGTCTGCCCCGTGGCGAACGCGGGAGCGACCACGATCGTGGCGATGAGCAGTCGGGCGAGGAATCGAAGCCGGTCGGC
>JBQTJL010000351.1:0-3734 GCA_052387135.1 Methanobacteriota archaeon
GAGGGAGCTCGTCAGCGGCTATTCACATTACATGCGGCAAAGCAGCGAGCG
The DNA here is from genome assembly GCA_052387135.1 of Methanobacteriota archaeon. Classification (GTDB taxonomy): domain Archaea; phylum Thermoplasmatota; class SW-10-69-26; order JACQPN01; family JBQTJL01; genus JBQTJL01. The sequence continues at coordinate 52 of JBQTJL010000351.1, forward strand.
GGGCTACACGGAGCGGGACGCGTTCCGTGCATGCGCCGAGGGCCTACAGTGGAGGGGCTACATGATGCAGGTCGAGCTATTGGCGACGACTCAAGCTGCTTCGCCCGCCCCCCGCCGCTACCCCGCGTTCCCCGACACCCCGTGGGCCTTTCCGGAAGGGTACCCGCGTGATTTTGTCATTGATTTCGAGCGCGACCGAAATGCGACCGCGTATTGTGCAGCGGCCGGATGGGACGATTGCGTTACGTTCGGATTCACGCGAAGGAAGCTCTGGGCGCTGCGAGCGGCGGCATGGATCACCGTGGGAAACTCGTCAGAACTCGATCCCTCCGATCTCTTGGAAAACCTTACGCCGGAGGCGCGTGAAACGCGCGCCGCAGACTTCGCGACCATGTTCCTCTACCTCGAAGGGGAGCACGGTCCATCCCGACGCCTGATCCTGGCCGTGCTGCTGACTGCGCCCCAGGCGGCCGAAATGAACCGGGCCTGCTTCGTCGAATTCGACGTCGTGCGATGCGGGGAACTCCTTCGAGACTGAATGTCGCTCCTTGCGTTCCCCGGCGGCGACGGGACCCAAAGCTCGTATGGGGCGCGTCCGGTAGCCTCGCATCATGCTCTGCCTCGGGTTCGAGGGGACGGCCCACACGCTCGGCGTCGGCGTGGTTGACGACGCGGCGACCGTCCTTGCGAACGAGATCCGCGCGGTCCGGACGGAATCGGGCGGCAGCCACTCGCGGCAAGCCGCGAACCACCCTGCGGACCTGGCCCCGGAGGCGAGCCAGGAGGCGCTCGCCGCCGCGAAGATCTCGCCGCGCGAGATCGACGTCGTCGCCGATTCGCAAGGACCCGAGCTCGGGCCGTATCTTCGCACGGCGGCGACGGCCGCCCGGGCGTTCGCCCTTGCGGCGCGAAGGCCCATCGTGGGGGTGAACCATTGCGTCGCGCATCTGGAGCTCGGCGTGCGCCACGAAGAGGGCGAACTCACGGGCTACGCGGGCGAGTGCATCATGGAGGAATGCCAGGACGGCGTCATCACCGAGGTCCCGGTCGAGGTCGTCGAAGGCACGCCGGGCATCCTCCGGATCCGCGTCCCGATGGCGCTCCTTATCGAGGGCGGGGCGGCGCCGCAGCGGACGACGCTGTTCCAGGTCGCCTCGATGCTCGACGGCGGGAGCCACTACTGGGGATCCTACGAGGAGGGCACGTTCGGCGACGTCCACAGCGTGTTCATGGTCGACGCGCTCTGGGGCGGCGTGCCCTTCGAGTTCGGGAGCGGGCACCGGGGCGTGTTCGCGCCGCTAGCCGGCGGGCGCGGACATTGACGCGGGGCTCCCGGGCGAGGAACACGCATCTGGGAAAAACGTTATGACACGGGAGCTCTTTGTGGGCAGTCGGGTGGACGGACCTGCGACATCTCGCCGCCTTGGTATGCGCGATTCTTTTCGCATCAAGCGCGTCCGTAGGTCTCGGATACAACGCGCCCTACACGGCCCTCGCCCTCCGTCCACCGTCCCTCCTCGTCTATCTGGGGCCGACGGGCGACGTCGACCAAATCGTCTACAGCAGGCTCGTTAGACCCTTGTCGTTGGACGAGAACCCGGTTCCGCTGCCGTTCACGATGCCGACCATCGCGGGCGACCTTTACGTGCGCGGGCTAGAGCCTCTTCATGACTATTTGTTCCGGCTCAATGCTTCGACGCCCGTAGATCTTGGCATCGCTCGAGCACGACGCACAGACGACGGACGCGGGACCCTGATGTTTTCGGCCCTGGGTACCCCACTTCCTGCGGATTTCGTCCTGGTGGATCTCGATACTGGACAAGTCATTCCGTTGTATATCCCGCTCCCGCCCATTCCCGGCCAGTCGCCCCTCCCGTCGCCTTCGACCGCCAGTCCTCTTCGTGGTGCGGGGCTCTCTGGGAGCGGGGCCGGGTACGATTACAAGTGCGAAATGCGGGCGAGCGCGTGCTACTACCGGCCTACCGGCCAGTGGGTCGTGGGAAGCTACATTCAGGATGGCAAGTGGAGGCATGACCAACAGGACCTCCGACGCGCCATGCAGGGCGATGCAGCCGACCTCCAGACGCTCACCGCGACCCACCGGACGACGGGATGCACGATCTACGCCGCCGTTCACGTGCCGGGAGGACCAGCCAAGATCGGCGCGGGCCGCCACGCCTGGATCGGCCTCTATGATCATGTGAGCTACGACTGGGACTTCGAAAACCCGGACTGGCAGCAATACGACGGGATGCCGTTCCGGATCATTCAAGAATCCGTAGGCCCGGAAAACCAGCAACTGAAGCCCAACGCGTTCAAGTATCGTTACTTGGATTCCGCCGCCCCGCAGGGGCACGGCTACTACACGGCGCCGGCGAACGAACTCTTGGGCTGGAGCGACCCCTTCGGCTGGGCAGACCTATGGCACATCACGGCGGCGTCCGCGCTCGCCGCCAAGTACGTCGCTTATTCGACGGCGCCTGGTCAGTGGTTCCACTTTGGGCATGACCTTTCAGGTTCACACTTCCAGCGCGTCCTGACGGACAGCGACCGTGGTTGCACCGAAGGCCACGAGAGCGAACGATTCTTCGCATCCCACACGATTGAAGATCCGACCCTCTTCGTGCAAGCATCCAACGAATACCTGATTGAAGAATTAGGGACCGTCGGGGGCCAAAATAGAGGCGGAATCGCGATGTCGAGCGGCGCCGCCAATGCCCTCATGGAACAAATCTTCAAGGACGCCATCGTGGCGGCCGCCACCAAGTATTATTCGTGGCTCGCCATTCCCGCGACCGTGGGGAACGCTTACGTGGACCACTGGTTGTTCGGGCGTCGCGATTCCTATGAGCGCGTCGGCACTCTTCATCTCGGGGGGGAGGACGCCGTGAAGGGCACCGGCGTACGATTCTTGGAGTCTACCCGGTTGTCGAGAACGTACGGGATGTCGGCGTACCTTAGCATCGTCAATGTCGACGTAAACACCGAAATCGCGATTTACGACCAAATGCGGGTGGTCTCGGAAGTTGGAGAAAATTGTACCTCAGAAGGCATCCTTACTTGCTACTATAGCGACGCGAAGGCGTGGGAAACAACCAGTAACCTGCCCGTGATGGTACGTCGTGCGAGCGCGTCCTAGCATGCGCTTCCTCCAAGCGGCGCTACTCATTGGACTCACCGCCTCGGCCGCGCTCGTCGCGTATTCATGGGACGAGAGGAGCACGCCGGAGGAACCCACGGCGCCGCGCGCGCGGCTCGACCCTCCGGCGGCCGTGGAGGATTTTTTTTTGGTGCGGGCTCCGCCGAATGGCAGCCTCCTCGACCGCACGTGGTTCGAGCTAAACGTGACCCAAGAGATGCGGGGCGACGTCCCCCGCGTGAGCCGCCCTCCTGCCTATTTTGATGCGCTTCTTCCGCAGACGGACCGGTTTCTTCGGGATGCAGGTGCCTTCCTAAACCTCAGCATCGAGGACGATCCGCGGGTATCCGTGACGAGCGCGCGGCGCGATTTTGCGCTGGCGGAGATCGCGGCCTCCAACGTCTCGTTTGAAGACTGCTCCCGCTGGTATTTGTCCTGGACGCTGGAGGAGCGCATGCGCGATCTTGTGTCCGGTGCTCCGCCCGAGGCCGATCCGCTTCTCGTCGCGCGGGCGAGGGAGCTCGTCGGCGGCTATTCACATTAC
>JBQTJL010000352.1:0-4726 GCA_052387135.1 Methanobacteriota archaeon
AGCTCATCCCGGCGCGCCGAAGGCGCGCCTCATCCCGCGCGCGCCGCAGGCGTGCGCTAATGAGCGTGGCCGTGCCCGTCGCTTGGCGCGCCGCCCACGAGCGGCTCGGTCGAGCCTCCGATGAGGAGGTCGTCCACGAAGTAGCCGCGCTGGCCTTCGCCCCCGGCGAGGTCGCTCGCAAAGTGGAAGACGAACTCGACCTTCTTGCCGATGAACGGCGTGAGTTCGTACGTGAAGCGGCTTTCGGTCCACGGGGATTTTCCGAAGAACTGGCCGACGAGCACGGACTCTTCGGCGCCTTCGGGAAGGAGGGAGACGGTGAGACCGTCACAGCAGGCCTCCGAATCGCCCATGGTCCAGAACGACAGGCCGGCCCACTTGTACTCCGCGGGGATCTCGATCGGGACGGTCTTCAGCGTGGTGTCGGCGTTGCTTGCGTACGAGGTCCCGGCGGGGGCGCCGACGAGGCCGACGTACCAGGCCTTGCCGCCCGAGTGCGCGTCCGGGGTCTCGGCCTGGCGCCACTGGACGAGCACGTTCGGGCCCGTCGGCACGGGCTCCACGACCCAGTTCGCGGGGTCGCCCTCGATGTCGTCCGAAAGGATCGTCTCGGGGAAGTGGTCGAAGACGACCTCGACCACGGCCTTCAAGGAGTCGTGGGCGCCGAGGCTGTCCGTCACGTCGAGCTTCACTTCGTACGCGCCGCCCTTCGCGAACGTGTGCTTCGCGACGGGGCCGGTCGCTTGGGCGCCGTCTCCGAAGGTCCAGCGGAACGCCTCGACGGTCGCGCCCTTCTCGAGCGCTTCGGAACGTTGCCCGAAGAACGTGAGCTCGTCGTCCGTCGTCGCGGGAAGCGACGTGCGGGAGCCGTCTTCGGCCGCAAAGTCGGATTCGAGGAGGAGGGCGCCGCCGCTTGCGAAGATCTGCATCCGCGCGACCGGCGGGATCGTCTTCGGCGCGGAATAGTCGCTCACCTGCTTCGTGACGACGCCGTCCTTCGTGACGACGACGCGGCCGAAGTAGGGCCGGAACGCCTCGTCCTCGACGGTGCGGTCGAGCACCACGTCGATCGCGACCGACGTCACGCCGCGCTCGGCGACGTCGATCGGGAGGTCGAGGACGACGGGCCCTTGCGGCACGGCGAGGTCGACCGGGTGTCGGCCCTCATGGAGGGCGGTGACCTTCTGGATGGCGATCGAGACCTTGTCGTAGGACCCCGCGGCGACCGGGAGGGACCCCGCGGTCTGCGCGAGCGAGAGCGCCTGCGAAAGGTCGACCTGCACGGGGCTCACGAGGAACGGGACCCACGCGGGCGTCGGGGTCGTCCGGTGGATGCTCGCGTTCGCGATCGTCGCGACGACGCTGCCGTACGGAAACTGCGGGGTCGCGGTCGCGGTGAACGAGACCGCGAGCGTCCCGGCCGAGCCGAGGTCCACCTCGGTGAGCCCGAGGTCGTCCGTGTCGCTGGAGCCCACGCAGCCGGCGAGGACCACGGAGAGCGCCGAAAGGACGGAAAGGAGGGGGGTGGAGCGCATCGGTTCACCTCGCATAGGTCGAAACGATGTGCCCGATCTCGCCGGTGCACCCGTCGCTCACGATGCTCGCCGTGTATTGGCCCTTCGCGAGGTTTCCGGGATAGAACTGGAGGTTCTCGCCTTGGTCGCCGGAGTATCCGAGGCTGCCGCGCTCGTCGTCGTAGCGGAGGACCTTCTGTCGGAGGGCCACGAGCCCGGTCCCGGACGAGATGCGGATCTCGCAGGCGCCGGAGACCGCGGGCGTCCCGGCCTTCCCGATGAACGGGACGACCCGGAGAGGGAACTTGTCGACGGCAAACGGCACGCTCGTCCCCTCCGTGTACGGGGTCGCGGAGCCGGTGACGTTCCGACCGACCATCCCGGGCGCGGGGCCCGAGAAGTCGACGACCTCCTCGTCGACGACCGCGAGCGGCCGGAGCACGTTGTTCTCGACGGGGACGTCGGCCTTCACGCTGAAGAAGCCGCCGCGGACGTGGTACGCGTAGAAGACGTACTCGCCGGGGCCCTTCGTCGGGACGAAGATGCTCTCGGTGGGGATGCCGATGTCGTCGTAGTGCTGGATCGTCACGGGGCTGTCCGTGGGGTCGAGCAGGATGAAGTCGATGTTCACGTGCTCGGAGCCGCCGCCCTTCGCGGATTCGAAGATGAGGCCGGTCGCGTTCGCCGGGACCTGGATCGCCCAGGCAAAGTACGGCGTCAAGACGTCCTTCACGTACTCGTACTCCATCTTCATCACGAAGTCGACCGGCTGGGCGAGCCGCCCGTTCTTCGCCTCGACGCCGATCTCCATCGGTTGACCCGCGACGCCGACCGTGTTCACGGTCATCTCCTGGACGGAGACCTTCCAGTTCCATTCGTCGTTGTGGCCGCGGTTGTACGCGGTCTTCAAGCCGGGCAGGTCGACGAAGATGTCGAGGTCGACGCCCTTTCCGGCGGACTGGAAGTAGAAGAGCTTGATCCGGATCTCGGCCGGCTGGCCGGGCGGGAGGAAGCTTCCCACGTCCTTCTTCACGATGAGGCTGTTGTAGTTGTTCCCGCCGCGGTCGTTGCGGTCCTCGATGCCGTGGTTCGCGGACGGGTCGATCGTGCCGTTGAACCAGTCGACGACGGGTGACCGAACGATCTGTCCGGGGACGACGAAGTTCTTGGGGATCGGCGCAGCGAGCTCATCGAGCCGGCGCTGCGTCTGGTTCCCGATCTCTTCCGGGAGCACGATGTCCGTGGGCTCGGTCCGTTCTTCGTTGCCTCGCCCGAGGCAACCCGAGAGCACGGCTCCGAGGAGGAGGAGGAGCCCGAGGAGGAGCGCGGGTCTCATCTACGGCATCCCCCGGCGTCCCGCGACGGCGACGAGCCCCAGCAGCGTCAGCGGCACGAGGTCCGCCGCAAACGACGGCCCGGCCCCTTCTCGGCCGGACGCGTTCTCGGCGCCCTTCTGGAACTCTTCGATGTCCTTCTCGCTCGCGGTCTGCTGGCCGCTCCGGCCGATCTCGATCGGCCCCGGCGTGCCGTCGCGGTTGATCGTGAACTTCGCCTTCGTCGACGACTGGGCGCTCCCCTGCCAGTTCGTCGCGCCGACCGTGACCGTGTAGGTCCCCGGCGCGAGCCCGTCCGCCTTGTAGTCCCAGATCCACGTGAGGTTCGCGGGGAGATAGTGGCCGCCGTGCGCGACGGAGTAGTCCGCGATGAACTGGAGGCTCGGGGTCTCGACGAGGTTGTCTCGCGAGTCCTCGATCGCAAGCTTCACGCTCGCGGGATCGAGGTCGTAGGATCCCCACGGCGTGTTCACGACCCCCAAGAGCACGAGCTTCTCATGGAGGAACTGGGGGATCACCATCTCGACGTCGAACGCGTTCCGGACCGGAAGCACGAACGTCGGCGGGAAGAACTCGCCGCCCCAAAGGCGCCATCGGCCGAGCTCGTATTTTGAGCCGCCGGCCTCGGCACACCACTAGTAGACGATGAAGAACGACTCTTCCTTCGGGATCATCTCGACCTGCGGCTTGCCCATGTTGATCTCGAACTCGTTCACGTGCGGCGCGTTCGGGATCCCGTTCTGGACGTCGATCGGCCCGACCTTGCCCTCTGCGATGAGGCGCGCGTTCGCGAAGTCCGGGAACAGCGGGGAAAAGTCGGGCGGCGTCGACGCGAAGCCGCCGTAGTCCCCGAGGACCGCCGAGTACATCTTCGCCTCGACGACCCAGGCGGGCTGGTGGCCGGGGTCCCATCCCCAATACGGGTAGGGGCAGGCGATGTCCGGGGGCGGGTCGACCTGCGGGCATTCCGTCTCGCCGGAGCCCACGAACCACGGGTGGAAGTCGAGCGTCATGAAGAGCTTGGTCTTCACGTCCTGCGACGGGTCGAGGAAGACGTCCTTCGTGTTGCCCCGCTCGTTGTGGAACGCGGTGTAGCCTTCCCGCGTGAACTCTTCGCGGGTGTTCAAGTCGACGAAGCCCGCCGTGCTGTAGATGATCAGCATGTTGTCGGGCTCCTTGTCGCATTCGTTCAGGCCCGGCACGGGACCGCACTGCGTGCCCGAGCCTAGGCCGTAGTTCTCCTCGCCGGCCGGGAACTCGGTGTTCGCCGGCATCGGCTGGGTGAGCCCCGAGCCGAAGATGTGGCCGTAGAAGGTGACGAAATTCACGCGGCGGCCCGATTCGTCGACGGTCTCCGTCGCCGGCGCGTCCTGCGCCGAGATCGGCGGGACGACCGAGACGATGAGCGCGACGAGGGCAATGACAACGAGCAACCTGAAGCTCCGAGCACTCGACATGGGCCTGCCTCCGGACGGCATCGACTTCCCCCCGTTATAAGGGAAGGCGCAGTAGAGTACATCTAACTCTTGAAATAGTTTGTGGTCCACCGGGTCGTCACGGAGCGACGACGTGCAAGCGTCCGCTTCATAAATCGCGCTCGACCGCGGAACGCGTCGCACCGGCGTCGTCCGCGACGGATCGCGAAAGCGCCGAAACCTCGGATCGGACGCGGTCCGCAAATCCCTTGTCGGAGATCCCGCCAAGGTTCACGAGCGCGTTCCATGAAGCCGCGCGGAAGGCGGCCTCGGCGAGCGCGGCTGCGGTCCCGGCGTCGGTCACGGCGCTTGCGACGCCGCCCTCGGCCGTCTCGCGCGCGAGCCCGACGACGCGCGCGGCGGCGCGGGCCGTCGCGAGGGGGACCTCGGTCGCGCGCCGGAG
>JBQTJL010000353.1:0-8538 GCA_052387135.1 Methanobacteriota archaeon
GCATTGCGCGAAAAGACCCCGCAGACGGCCTGAGCACGGAGGGAGGCCCGAGGAGGAGGATGGGTCGTTCCGGATTTGAACCGGAGTCTGAGGCTCCCGAAGCCCCTAGGATACCAAGCTACCCCAACGACCCGGAGTGCTTCCGGCTCCTGCACGGTCGAGGGTGCCTTGAGCCTTTCGCATACGAGGTCCGGCGGCATCCTGTTTGTCTCCGCATTGGATTGCCCGTCGTCGCGAGAGGCCTTTTGAGCCGGTTTCGGGCTCTCCCGCCATGACCCGGATACCTCTGTGGGCCGGATGGCTCGCGATCGGCGTCGCAAACGCCGTCTTCTCTTTCCTCAACGTGAGCGGCGGCGACCCTTGGTACGGCCTGTTGTTGGCCGTGGGGGCCGCCGGTTTCGTCGGGGTCGCGGTCGCCCTCCGGGACGACCGGGGCGGTCTCCTCGCGTTTTCCGGCGCCGCGCTGGCGGCAGCGGGCGCCCTGCGGGTCCTCGTGAACGTGGTTCGCCAGGACTGGTCCCCCTATTTCGTGCCGCTCCTCCTCGTGGCCGGTGCCTCGTTCGTGGTCGCGTCCGCCGCCCGCCACGGCGCGGGTCGCGGGCGCGCCGGTCTCGAACTCGGCGCGCGGGCCTTCGCCGTGGCGTATGTCACCTATCTCGTCCTCAACCTCGTTGGAGGCGGATCGTCACCCGTCGTCGATGCCAGCTTCGCGCTTGCCGCGCTCGGGGCCGCCTTTTATGGCTGGGGGGCGCGCGGGGCGCAGATTTCGACGAGCGCGCCATCTGGATCCCGGACGTAGACGCTCGTGCAGTACCGCCGGTCGAACGGGCCCTGCACGGCGGAACCGGCCGCCTCGAGCGCTTCGCGCAGGGCTTCGAGGGCCGCCTCGTCCTCGACCGCGAGCGCGACATGGTGGGGCATTCCGGCTCCCGCCTGCCCGTCCCCGGCATCCGGGTATTCGAGGAGCTGGAGGCGGACCCCGCCGTTTTCGATCGACGCCTGCCGCGCGGACGGGTCGTCGTGGTTTTCGCGTTCCTCCACGACCTCGAATCCGAGGAGCGCATAGAACGGGAGCGCGCGACGGAGGTCTCGGACGACGATGCCCACGTGGTGCACGCCCGCGATCCTCGGTGCGCGGTGCGCGGGTCGCGGTGCGCCGAGAAGACGCTCGGGCGAGGGGGAGGTCGCGCGGTCCGGCTCCAGGGCCGGCTCCCGGCGCACTGCGTACTGCGGACCGATCGCGTTCAGCCTCGCCCGCCGCATGTCGGCCGGGTCACGTGGCGATCGCGCTTAACGATTGTTCTTTGCTTTTTTCCCGAAAGCGCGCTCAATCGAGCCGCTTTTTCTTCAGCCACGCGAGCGCCTCCTCGCGCTGCCGGAACTTCTGCTCGTCCTCTCGGAATGCCCGCGTATGGACGTGGCGCCGCGTGCCGTTCGCCGTGGGCTCGTGCACCATGTGGAGCATCTCGTGGTGGAGTAGGTAGTCGACGACGGCCATCGGTGCGCCTTCGAGCACGCGCGAGACGAAGATCGTGTCGTGCGCGCTGTCGTAGCGGCCGAGCAGGCTCCTCGCCTTCGTCGGAGTGATCGTGATCCGCGGCCGCCGGAGTCGGCCGCCGAAGTACGGGGCATTCAGCGCGTCGAACCGGTCGCGAAGATCGATGCCGGCGAGCATCGGCCCTTCGTCCCGGATGCGGCCTCGCGCGCGCCGGAGCCCCTCCTGCCGCGCCCGCATCCGCGGCGTCCCAAGGTACTCACGGAACGCGCGCTCTACCTCCTTCGGGGCCCGCCGCCGGGCGAGCTTTGAAAGCAGGATGCGGGCGGCCGATTCCCAGATCGTCACCGGCGCGTCGGAGAGCGCGTCCGAGAACGAGAATTCGAGCACCCCGCGGCGCTCGCGGACCGTGATCGAGACGCCCGCGTACGGCTTGAACCGGACGGAGACCGGGCGCCCCGGCGCGACCGCGGCGACGACGCGCTCGCAGACGACCTCGCGGGGCTCGTCCGCTTGGTACTCACGCAGCGTCCTCTGCGTCACCGCCACGGGCCGCCTCCGCCGCCTCGTCCCGCGCCTCGAGCCACGAGACCACGTGCTTCATCTTCTTCTCCCGCGCCATCTCCGCGTAGAGGTACGCCTCGTCCCGCGTCTTCGCGGTCACAAGGATCGTGACGTTGCCCACGGCGTTCCGGCCGGTCCGGCCCCGGCGCTGGATCGCGCGGATCTCGGACGGGATCGGCTCGTAGAAGACGACGCGGTCGACCGAGGGGATGTCGAGGCCCTCTTCCGCGACGCTTGAGGCGACGAGGACGCGGATCTCGCCCCGGCGGAAGCGGTCGAGCACCTCCTGCTGCTCTTTCTGGGAGAGCCCGGGGTCGTCCGGCGAGCGGGTCGCTTGCCCCACGAACCGCTCCGCCGCGACGCCGTGCGCGCGGAGCACCGTGAGGATGCTCGTGATCGTGTCGCGGTACTGGGCGAAGACGAGGACGAGGCTGTCGGATTTGCCCGCGAACTGGTGCCGGAGGACGCGAAGCAGCGCAAGGATCTTTGGGTGGCTGATCCCGGAGAAGGCGCCGAGCATCGCCTGCACCTCCATCACCCGCTTGTCCTTCAAGAACGCCTTCTCGCTCCGCGACGGCCCCTCGCCCGAGGTCATCTTTCCGACGTATCGGGCGAGCGGTTCGACGCCCTGCGTCTCGAGAAGCTCGAGACAGTGGTGCGCGTGCATCGCCATCGACGCGTTGTGCATCGCGCCGAAGAGGTAGCCCGACCGGCCGCCCTTCCGCATCCGGGCCCGGACCTGGTTTCCCGCCTCGATCACGTCCTTCTTCGAGATGTGCTCCGGTTTCTTGTACCGGACGAATCCCATCTTCTGGAGGGCCTTCACCTTCTCGACGAGCAGCGTCTGCAGCGTCTTCTGGAGCCCGACCATCGCCGGGGGGAGGCGCACGTTCACCCACTCGACCTCGATCCCCTTCACGAACTCCTTCACGTCGTCGTCCGCGTGCCCTCGCGCCTCGACCGACGCGATCCCGAGGTTTTCGAGCACTTCCTCGATCCGCCCGCGGTCGCCGCCGGGCGACGCCGTAAGGCCGAGGGCGAGCGGTTCGGCGCGGATCTCGCGATAGTGCTTCGCGATTCTCACGTAGTCGTAGTCCCCGACGCCGCGGTGGGCCTCGTCGAAGATCACGAGCGATACGCCGGAAAGGTCGTACCGCCGCTCCTCGACGTCGTTCGCGATCACTTGGGGCGTGGCGAACACGACGCGGGCCGCCGCGAAGAGCTCCTTCCGCTTCTTCGGCGAGATGCTGCCGGTGAGGAACTGGAGCTCGGCTTCGGGAATCGAGAGGAAGCGCCGGAAGCTCTTCTCGTGCTGGAGGACGAGCGGCTTCGTCGGCGCAAGGAACAGGACCTTGCCGGACCCGCGTCGGAGCCCCTCGGCGGCAACGAGCGCCGCGATCGCGGTCTTCCCGAGGCCGGTCGGGATCACGACCATGAGGGAGCGGCGGACCGCGCGGTCGGCGATCGCCACCTGGAAGTCGCGCGCGTCGAGCGTGCCCGGGCGGATCAGCGGATGGACGACCGAGCCGTCCTTCACCTCGAAGGCGGACGGGCCCTCGGGCACCGGTTCCCGCGGGGTGGCCTGCCCCGCCCCTTGCGCTTGCGCTTGGGCTTGCGCCTTCGCGGCAAGGAAATCGGTGATCTTCTGTTGTGCGCCCATCCCGACGAACCATGCGCCCCGCACCGTAAAAAGCTTGAGCCGCAACCCTGAAGTGCGGCCCGGACGTTCCAGTGGAAACCGGGGTTCCATGACGAAGCTTCCCAAGGTGGCCGTGGTCGGCGCCGGCGCGATCGGTGGCACGGTCGCGGCGTGCGCGGCCGCCGCCGGGGAGGACGTCACGCTCTTTGTGAGGGACGAGGCCGCGGCGTCGCGCCTCCGGAAGGACGGCCTACGCGTGACCGGGGCGCGGGCCGCGGTCGCAAGGCCGCCGGTCGCGACCCTTGGATCCGGGAACGGGTCCCGGTTCGACATGGTGTTCCTCGCAACGAAGCTCCCCCAGCTTGCGGAGACCGTGCGGGCGTTCGCGCCGCGGCTCTCCGACCATGGCTTTTTCGTGACGCTCCAGAACGGCCTTCCGGAGGAATCGGTGGCCGCCGCATCCCCCGCGCACGCGCCGGTCGGGGCCGTGGTCGAGTTCGGCGCGACGAACGCCGGCGACGGCGCGATCGAGGTGACGAGCCGGGGCCGGTTCGTCGTGGGGGAGCTCCGGGGTCCCGTGACGCCGCGCGTCCACGCCGCGGCCGGGGTCCTTTCGCGCGCGTTCCCGACGAAGGCGACGCACAACCTCGCGGGGCACCGATGGGCGAAGCTCATCACGAACTCCTGCATCTCGACCTTGGGCGGGGTCTCGGGGACGACGCTCGGCGAGTGCCTCGACGACCCCAGAGCGCGGAACGTCTTCCTGTCGATCGTGACCGAGGGCGTCGAGACCGCGGGCCGGCACGGCGTCCTCTTGGAACGCGTCGGAGGCCGGCTCTCGCTTCCGTCGCTCTCCCTTGCGGACGAGCGGCAGCGGAAAGGCCTGCGGTTCTTGAAGAAGCACCTCGTGCTCCGCGTCGTCGGCCGGAGCTACCGTCGCGTCCGCACGAGCATGCTCCAAGACCTCGAGCGGGGGCGCCGCACGGAGATCGACTGGCTGAACGGCGAGATCTCAGGGGTCGCGCGGCGCTACGGCGTCCCGACGCCGACGAACGACGCGCTCGTCGCCTTGGTCAAGAAGATCGAGGCGGGCAAGCGCGTCCCGTCGCCGGCGCTCTTTGCCGAAGTGCCGTCGCTCGCGTGACGAAGGTACGGGGTACGGGGTACGAGGTATGAGGGCGGAGGGACCTTCTGCGTTCTACCTCGTTCCTCGTCCCCGGTTCCTCGTACCGACCTAATGAACGGCTAACGTAGCCTTCCCGTACCCGTCCGTCGTCGTCTCGGCCTTCCAGCTGTACTGCTTCCACGCGTGGCCGAGGGGCATGCCCTCGTCGTACGGGTCGTAGCTGTTGTGCAGCGGGAACCAGCCGCCCCGCGCCGGGAAGACGTTCGTGAACTCAAGGATCCGGTCCGTCGTCCGCGCCTTGTTCGTCCCGTCCGCCGGGTCCTCGGTCGATGGGAAGTACACGACGAGGTCGCCGCGACCGTCCGCCGGGCCCCGCTCGACCGCGAACGTGATCTCGAGCCGGCCGCCCATCTCGAGGAACAGCATCTTCGGGAGCCGGAACGTCACGATCGGGGACGTCGAGCTTGCCGAGAAGCCGGTCCGCGAGAACGAGGACGAGCTCTCGACGCCGGGGAGCGTGCCCGTGTAGACGAGCGCGCCGTCCGCCCGGAAGAGCCGCACCGTCGCCGGTACGTCGTCCACGACGTATGCGCGCGACGGGTCCTTCGCCGCGACCGCGACCGCAAGGCCGTAGATCCGGGAGACCGCGTCGGACGGGTTCGTCGCCGCGAAGGTGAACGCGCGGCGCTCGCCCGGCGCAAGGTCCACGGTCTCGGAGCCGACCGTCTGCCAGACGGATGTCGGCGCCCGGAGGTCCGTCGGCACCGGCGCGTCGACCTCGACGAGCGCCGAGGTGTCGTCGTCGACGAAGCCACCGGTCTCGTCTTCGGCGGTCGCGAAGGCGACGTTCCGGGTCGTCTCGACGACGGCCACGGTCTCGACGAACGTCACGGCCGCGCCGGGCGCCAGCCCTTCGACCGTGCCCACGGGCCCGAGATGGTCGTCGTCGACACGCACCGCGTCGACCGGCGCGTCGCCGGTGTTCGTGACCGTGAACGTGTACGTCACGAGGTCGCCCGGCATGATCCGGGTCGGGGTCGCGGTCTTCACGACCGTGACCGCCGGCGCCTGCACGTCGACCGCGTATCCGTCTTCGTCCCCCACCGGGAGGCCGAGTTCGTCCGTCCCCGCCGCGGTCGCGACGGGCGCGACGTCGCCTGCGGCCCCGAACTGGCGCGTCGCGACCGCGGACTCGCCGGGCCCGAGGACGCCGAACGTCCCCACGTCGCCGAAGAGCGGATCCGTGACGACGACGTCGTAGACCGGCGCGTCGCCGTCGTTCGTGAGGAGGTACGTGACGGTCACGGTCGTGCCGGCGCGCACGGTCGAGGGCGACGCGGTCGCGAGAAGGCCCAGAGCGGGGTGGATCACGCGCGCGGTCGCGGAGTCCGAGGCCGCGACCGGGAGCCCCGCCTCGTCCGTCGCCGTGCCGGCGGCGTGGAGCGCGGTCGTCGCGGCGATCGCGTCGGTCCGGGTCCCGGACGCGGTCTCGCCCGGCGCGAGCGTCGGCGCCGAAACGAGGAGCGACCCCAAGGCGTCCGTGACGCGGACGTCCGCAAGCGTGCTATCGCCGGAGTTCGTGGCGACCACGGTCCAGGTGACGTCCCCCGCGTCCCGGATCGTGTCCGGATCCGGCAAGACGTCGACGAGCAGGCCCGAGTGGATCACGCGGACCGGGAGGGTTGCGCCGGAGCCGACCGCGGCGCCGGTCTCGTCCGTCCCGCTCGTTGCGGGAAGCAGCGTGAACGAGCCGGACGGCGCGACGAACGATACCGGGACCGTGACGGATGCGCCCGGCGCGAGCGTGCCGATGGGGATGTCGGTGCCGGTCGCGGGGTCGCGGATCCGGACGTCGGAGAGGGGCGAGTCGCCCGTGTTCACGATCGTGTACGTCGCGTCGACGACGTCGCCGGCGCGCACGACCGCGGGCGCCTCGACGAAGACGGCGAGGCCCGGGTGGATCACGCGGAGGCTCGTCTCGGCGGCGTCCGTGACCGGGAGCCCCAAGGCGTCCGTGCCGGCCGCCGTCCCCGCGTGGAGGCCGCTTCCGGTCTCCGACGCGGTGACGACGAGCGTGGCGGACTCGCCGGGCGCGAGGCTCGGGATCGAGCCGACGACTCCGAACGCGCCGTCGGTGACGAGGATGCCCGCGATCGGCGCGTCGCCGGTGTTCGTGACAACGTAGGTCAGCGTGACGAGGTCGCCCGCGCGGACGACCGAGGCGGACGGCGTCACGACGAGGTCGAGGGCCGGGTGGATCACGGCGACCGAGCCCGCGCCGCTTCCTGCGACCGGGAGCCCGGCTTCGTCGGTCCCGGAGGCGGTCCCGAGGACGCCCGTGTCGGAGGAGACCGTCTCCGTCCGCGAGAACGAGGCGGATGCGCCGGGCGCCAGCGTCTCGATGCGGCCGATCTCGGCGCCCTCCGCGTCGACGAGGACGACGTCGGAAAGGACGTTGTCGCCGGTGTTCGTGACGACGAAGAGCCATTCGACCGTGCCCTCGTCGCGGAGGGTCCCGGGCGCCGCGGTCACGTCGACCGTGAGCAAGGAGTGGATCACGCGGACCGTCCGCGCGTCCGCGTCCTCGACCGGGCGACCCGTCGCGTCGAACCCGACCGCGGCCGGCGCGAGCCCGACCGAGGCGTCCGGCGCCGCGAGCGTGACCGTGCGGGAGGCGCTGTCGCCGGGCCCGAGCGTCCCGATCGCGACGTCCATGCCGGTCGCGGGATCGACGAGGTGCACGTCGGTGAGGGCGGCGTCGCCCGTGTTCGTGACGGTGTAGGTCGCGGTGAGGGGGTCGCCTGCGCGGACGATCGCCGGGGCGTCGACCGACACGTCGAGCGCGGGGTGGATGACCTCGACGCCCGCTCCGTCCGCGGCCGAGACCGGGAGTCCGAGCTCGTCCGTGCCGGCCGCGAGGGCGGCGTGGAGCCCCTCCTCGTCTTGGAGGCCCGACAGCACGAGCGCCGCCGAGGCGCCGGGGGCGAGCGCCGGGACCGTGCCCGCGGGCCCGAACCCGTCGTCGGCGACGAGGATCCCGGAGACCGGCGCGTCGCCGATGTTCGTGACGACGAACGTGAGCGTGACGCGGTCGCCGACGCGCGCGACCGTGGGCTCGGCCGAGAGGGCGAGCGCGAGTGCCGGGTGGATGACGCGGACGCCGCCGTCGTCGCTCTCCGTGACGCCGAGGCCGGCCTCGTCCGTCGCGGTCGCCGTCGCGACGAGGCTGGCGTCGGACGAGACGAGGTCGGCGCGGGTGAACGCGTGGTTTGCGCCGGGGAGGAGCGCCTCGAGGCTGCCGAGGAGGGCGCCGTCTGCGTCCCGGACGACGAGGCCGGTGAGCGTGTTGTCGCCCAGGTTCACGATCCGGATCGTCCATTCGACGGCCCCCTCGTCGCGGACCGTCGAGGGCGACGGGGTCACTTCGACCCCGAGGTCCGTGTGGATGACGCGGACGTCGCGGGTCGCTCCGCCTTCGACGAAGAGCCCGGTCGGATCCGTCCCGGTCGCGGTGGGGCGGAGCGCGAAGCTCGACAGGGGCGCCGCAATCGTCGCGGTCCATGTCGCGGTCTCGCCGGGCCCGAGCGACCCGATCGCGACGTCGGTCCCGGTCGAGGGGTCGACGAGGCGGACGTCCGAGAGCGCCGCGTCGCCGGTGTTCGTGACCGTGTAGGTCGCGGTGAGCGGGTCGCCCGCGCGGACGACGCCGGGCGC
>JBQTJL010000354.1:0-1932 GCA_052387135.1 Methanobacteriota archaeon
CTTCGAAGGACGTATCCCGCAATGAACCCGACCCACGAACGCCCACTCACGCGTACACCGAAATCAGGATACTCTCCGAACGTGGATAAGGTCTGTTCGTACGCCGGCCTCGTCCCGACGAACCACCAGTCGGGCGACGTCTCGTACCAGGGCCGCATGAAGAAAGACTGCAACGCCCTGCTCAAAGAGGTCCTGGTCGAGGCGTCTTGGGCTCACCGTCGCCACGCAACGAGAAGCGATGTCTCCAAGTTGGGCCGACGAGTCTCTCGAAGACGCGGTCCCGGCAAGGGCGCCGCGGCGCCAGCCCACAAGCTTCTCAAGATCGTGTACGCTGTCCTCCGACGGCAATCTCCTTACACTCCAGAGCGACCGAGCCGCGAGAGGGGCGCTGCGGTGTCATCGACAGCCGCGTTGGTGTGACTGCGGTCGTCGCTCTGGATCCAGCCGCCGCGTACGTCATCATGCGGTACAGCCGCGAATAGCTGCCTGCGGGGCTGGAGAATCATTCACGCGCGGAGGGAACGAACGGTGTAGAATGAACCGAACCGAGCGGAAGTATCATAGCCGCGCCCCTCAAGAGCTGTACGACCGGGCCCAGAACAAGAACTGCCTCATAACCGACCCGAAAAAGTGTAAAGCCGGACTACGTCCGGGCCGCGCCGCACGAAAAAACATTGCTCTCCAGGCATCGTTTTCACAAGATGCGCGGCGTGCCCGAGCGGGCGCCGCGACCCGCCCCAGAGGCCCTGCGGGGCGCGCCGGGCAGGATCGAGCGCCAGCGAGCGAAGGCAGCGAGGCGCGCCGACGGCCTGGGAGCCGATTCGCGGCCGATCGGCCGGGGAACGTCGCGACGCGCAACGTCTCGGTCGCGTCGAGGTACGGACCGATCTTACGCGTCGAGCGGTGCGCCGGCCTTGGTGCGCAGGGGACCGCCCGCAAGCGCGACCGCCACACCGACGAGCACGAGCCCCGCCCCCGCGAGGCCGACGAGGGACGGCCGCTCGCCGTAGATCGCGCCGAGGATCAGCGCGATCACGGGGACGACGAGGGTCACGAAGGCGGCGCTCGTGACGCTCCAATGATGAACGAGCCACGAGAAGAGGACGAACGCGCCGAGCGAGCCTGCGACCGTAAGGTAGGCGATCGGGAGGTAGCCTGCGGGCTCGGTGGGGATGGCGCGGGCCTCGCCCATCGCGATGGAGGCGCCGAGGCAGACGACCGCGCCGACCGCGCACCCGACCGCGTTCTGGGGAATGGCGTCCTGCTTCGGGGCCCGCTTCAGGAACACGTTCGCGACGGCCGCCGCGGTCGCGGCGGCAAGGATCGCAACGAGGCCCCGCGCCGGCACGTCGACCGAAAGCTCGCCCGAGACGAGCACGACGACGCCGACGAAGCCGACGATCGCGCCGATGGTCTTCCACCGGTCGAACCGTTCGACGCCGAGGCCCGCCGCGAACACGGCGGTCGAGAGGGGAATCGTCGCATAGAACACGGCCGCGATCCCCGACGGGACGACGAGCTCGCCCCAGTAGAGGAGGCCGAAGTTCACGCCGAACTGGAAGAAGCCGAACAAGGCCGCGCCCCGGAGCGCCGCGCCGCGGGGGAAGCGCTGGCGGAGGACGAATGTGATCGCGGCAAGCAGCAAGAAGGCAAGAAGCAAGCGGAGCGCGGCTGCCCACTCGGGGGGCACGGAACCGTTTCCGATCCGGATCGCAAGGAAGGTCGAGCCCCAGATCGCGCTCGAGCCGGCGAACGCGAGCGGGATGCGGGGGTCGCGGGCCACGAAGACCCGATGCGCGGCGGACCCATAACGGTGGCGCCGCCGAGTGGCGGGACGCGGCGGCGGGGGGGCGAGGTACGAGGTACGCGGTACGCGGTACGCGGTACGAGGAACGTGGAACGTGGAACGTGGAACGTGGAACGTGGAACGTG
>JBQTJL010000355.1:0-13779 GCA_052387135.1 Methanobacteriota archaeon
GGTGGGTCGACGTCACGGGCGCGATGTATTCGGCAAGCGGCGCGCTTTGGCCCGCCGATTCCACCACCCTCAAGGTCTACGCGGTCCGGCCGCTCGACGGAACCGTCGCCTGGGTGAAACGGTTCGACGAGTCCGGCGCCGCGTCCCCCTACCAGAGCCAATATTCGGCGGACACCATCCCGCCCGCGGTCGACGCCGGGCTCCTTGCCGCGACGAACCGGGGCTTCGTCTACGCGCTCGACCCCGCGACCGGCGACCTTCGATGGCGCCACAACATGAACGGCCCCTCGGTCGCGACGCCGATCCTCGCCTCGGACGCCGTCGTCGTCGCCCGCAAACAAGGTTGGGATTCGAGCGCCCAGGTCTGGCCCTACACGTACACGGGCGGCTTCCGCGCCCTCGACCGGACGACCGGCGCCCAGCGCTGGGCGTTCGGCGACACGTCCCTCACGCACGAGCCGCGGAACCACAACTTCGCGCTCGCCGGCGGCCGCATCGTCGGCGCCTTCAACCACAACCCCACGTCGCAGATCCCGACGACGGTCGCGCTCTATGCGCTGGGGCCCGACCTCGTGCCGCCGGCCTGGCGCGACGGCGGCGAGTCGTCGCTGCAGATCGTGTCGGACGGCGCGGGCGGCCGCAAGCTCGTCTGGGGCTACTCGCGCGACCTCAACATGCGCGGGTTCGAAGTGGTGTGGTCGAACACCACGGCCGACGGCCCCTGGCAGGTCGTCACGAACACGGCGTGGACCGGCGAGGAGCCGACCGACAACGGCGCCGGCCGCTCCTGGACGGTGGCACGGTTCACGGAGAACCAGCAGAACTACTACCGGGTGCGCCCGCTCGACCGGGCCGGACAGGCCGGCCCCTACTCGAACATCGTGAACTACTTCCCGACGACCGGCCCCGGGCCGCGCCCCGACCTCCTCGTCCGCGACATCGTCCTGTCGCCCGAGAACCCGGGTCACGGCCAGGCGACGACGATCACGTTCGCGGTCGCAAACGGCGGCTCCGCCACGGCCGGCGCGTTCTCGCTGTCGTTCCACCTCGACGGCGTGCTCGTCCACACGCAGTCCTACCGGACGCTCGCCCCCGGCGAGACGACGACGCTCGGACCGTACCCGTGGAACGCCACGACGGGCACGCACAACTTCCGCGCGACGGTCGACTCCGGGAACCAGGTCGACGAGGCCGACGAGACGAACAACGTCCGCGAAGAGACGCTCGCGGTCGGCGAGGCCTCGAACGCCGCGCCGTCCGTGCGCGTCCTCCGCCCGGTGTCCGGCGCCCGCGTCTCGGGATGGACGAGCATCCAGGGCGAGACGGCGGACGCGGACCCGGGCCAGACCGTCGTCACCGACCTCTTCGTGAACGGGAACCACCTGCGCCGGGTCACGGGACGCGGTCCATGGTCGGTCGATTGGAACACGGCGACGGTCCCGAACGGCGAGTACGTCCTCCAGGCGTCCGTCTACGACGGGATCGCGCAGGCCTGGTCGCCCCGCATCCCGGTGACCGTGGCGAACGGGGCGAACGTCACGCCACCCCCGAACTCCGCTCCGTCCGTCGCGATCTCGTCCCCGGCCGAGGGCTCGACGGTGACCGGCAAGATCAAGTTCTCCGGCGTCACGCGCGACCCCGACCTCGGACAAACGGTCGTAACCGACCTCTTCGTCGACGGGACGTTCCTCATCCGGATCACGGGCACGGGCGAATGGACGCACGTCTTCGACACCGCCACGGTGCCCGACGGACCCCACGTCCTCCAGGCGTCCGCCTACGACGGCAGCCTCCAGACCTGGGGCCGCGCGAACGTCCTCGTCCAGAACGGGAACACCGGCTGCCGGCGCGATTACGTGGGCAACTCGGGCCTCTCCCTCAGCAATCCTGGGCCGGTCGACGAAGGCACCGTCGTTTCTGTCTCGTCGCGCATAGGAGTCTCCGGCCCCCCGCCGTCCGGTGACACGCTCGAGGCCGCGCGCTACGTCGACGGGGTCCTCGCCGCGACGACCACCATCCAGATCCAGACGCCCCAGCCGTGCCCCCCGAACACGGCGTGCACGATGGTCGTCTACGACCCGGCCGCGACCTTCCAATGGAGGGCCGCCGGCGCCGGAGAGCACCACCTCCGCGTCGTCCTCGACCCGCGGAACGTGATCGCGGAAGTGCGCGAGGACAACAACGAAGCGTCTGCCTTCATCGGCGTGAAGGGCGCGGCCCGTCCCGTCGTGTTCGTCTCCATCGAGCCGGCCGTCCGTCCATCCCGCCTGCTCGAAGGAGACGTCGCCTACTTCTTCGTCGCCGCCGAGTTCGACGCGGGACGCCAGCCGGGAACGTCTCGTGTGATCTTCGAGATCGACGGCCGCCCGGTCGCGATCGAGCACGGAAAGGTCGAGACCCTCGCCTCGGCCCAGGCGGGGGCCACGACGAGCCGCTTCCGGCTCACGTCGGAGTGGAGCCAGAGCACCGCGGGGATGTCCGGCTTCCACCGGTTCCGGACCGTCTTCGTCTTCGACGAGGGGCTCCCCTCGCAGTACCGGTACGAAGGCGCGACCGCGATCGGGTTCTTCGTCGAAGGCCGGATCGCGGCGCCTCCGGGCGGCGTCTCGCCTCCGCCCGATTCGCAGCCCCCCCAGCCGGCCCAGCCCACGACCCTGTACGTCGCGCCCGGCTCGATCGGGTTCAGCACGGTGCAGCCGGCGCCCGGCGAGACCGTGAAGGTCTACGCGCGGATCGTGAACCCGCAGCCCGCCCGCGCCTCGGGCACGGTCCTGATCTTCGTCGTCGCCTCCGACGGGTCCGAGCAGTTGATCCATCGGTCGGAGCCGATCGTCCTTGGCGCTCACGAGGATACCGTCGTCACGGCCCCCTGGACCACGCCGCAGGAATCCGGCGAGTATCGGGTCGCCGTGCGGGTCGCCGGTGGGGCGTCCGCTTCCGCGGGAAGCGCGACGTCCCAGCCGGTGGCCCCGGCCGAGACGCCGGTCGCGGTCGGCGTCGCCGCGACGGGGAAACCCGTGATCGTCCTTTCCGCCGGGCTCGTGAACATCGGCACGATCGAGGAAGGCACCGAGCGGACGGTCCCGCTCGAGGTCACCGCCTACACCGGCGTCGCCGCCGGCGTCCGGCTGGACTTCCTCGACGCGGCCGGGCTCGAGCTCGAGACGCTGACCCCGCCGCAGGACATCCAGCCGGGGCAGACCGTGAAGTACTACGTGAAGATCCGCGTCCCGCACTTGGCCGAGAACGTGACCCTCGGCAGCCAGAGGATCCTCCTCCAGGCCTACAGCGCGGGCGCCGTGAGCAACGTCGAATCGGTCGACGTCGTCATCCACAAGGAGGGATTCGCCGGGTTGCCCGGGTTCGGGCCCGTCGCCACGGTCGCGGCCGTCGGCGCCGTCGGCGCGACGGCCTTTTTTCGTCGCCGGCTCTGAGCTTGGCCGCTACACGCTTCTACGCGGCGCGCTCACGCTCGCGCCCGCGTTCGCCCTCTACACGAGGATGAGCGGGCCGCAGGTCCTGGAGCATGCGACCCGGGACCGGATCTACACGACGATCAAGACGCGGCCGGGGATCCACTACCGCGCGCTGATGAGCGACCTTGCGATCGCGAACGGGACCCTCGTGCACCACCTGCACACGCTCGAACGCGAGCACTTCATCCGCCGGAGCCGGCACGGCCTGCACCTGCGGTTCTACCCCGTGGGCCCGGTCGTCGTCGAAGCCGAGGCGCTCTCGCCGAAGCACCTTGCTCTCCTCGAGTTCGTCCGGAGCCGCCCCGGGACCACACAGGTCGACGTCGCGACCGCCCTCGGCACCTCGCGGCAAGCCCTCCACTACCACGTGCACGGGCTCGCCGGCCGGGGGCTCCTCTCGGTCACGACGATGGGGCGGATCACGCGGCTCATGGTCCCGGACGACGCCTGGACGAAGATCGCGCGCTGCGGCTCGTGCCAAGGCGCCTTCGAACGCCCGACCGCCGACGCCGAGGGCGTGCTGTGTCCGCATTGTGGGACGGCGTTGCGGAAACGCGCCGACGGCGCCCTTCCGAAATGAGCGCCCTTCGGGCGCGGTATGAGGCGCTTTAGGCGCCGGGATGAGGCGGTTTTGCCGCCGGGATGCGGCGTCGAGCCAGCCTTCTCACCCCATTCCGCGAAGCTCATTCCGCTGCGAAGCAGCTCATCCCGCAAGGCTCATTCCGGCGTTTTGACGACCTCGATCTCGGGCTCGCGGTCGCCCTCTTCGAACTCGATGCGGTAGCCGATGAGGAACGGGCCGTCGAAGACCGCCTGCTGATCGAGGACGCGATCGTTCCGATGCTCGGCCTTCCAGGCAAGGAGGGCGGCCTCGACCGCCTCGCGGTCGTACGGGCCCGAAGGATCGAACGTGGCGGGATCGTAGCCCACGTAGGCGGTGAACCGGGTGCCCGAGCCGTCGTCTGCGCCGGGCGCGGTGCGGGCCGCGGCGGTCTCCGGGCCCTGGAACGCGTTCGCGGCGGGGCCGTCCCCGGGCGACATGAGGAGCCAGCCCGCGGCGCCCGCTGAGACGACGAGTATTGCGCCGATGAACTTGATCGTGAACCGCGGGATCTTCGGGTCCGGATCCGGAGTCCTCGCGGTGGAGAGGACGGCGAGCGTCTTCAGTCGGCAACACCCTGCCCCGAAAGGCCCCCATGGCTCTCTTTGCGGCCCTATTAAGCCCTTCAGAGCGAAAACAGGGGGACCTTGCCCGTACCTTTAAGTCGGGTGGCGCCGGCGTGGCCGGCGCGCGTGTAGCCGTTCTCCTGTTCGTCTGCGCGGGTAGCTCGCGCCCTTCGGGCGCTCGCGCCGGTTGCGTCCAGCCCGATGAGTCGGCGCGTGACGCCATATGCGGCGCCGAAGGCGCCTACAGGCGCGCTCGCGAAGCGAGCGCTACCCGCGCGGCCCAAAGGGCCGCCACCCGCCGTCACGCAAACGGCGGATTCGACGCCAACACCCAGAACGCGAGCCACGTGAAGAGCAGCAGGAACAGGTTCCCCGCGAGGCCCTTCTTGTCTTTCACGGCCTCGGGCGCCCCGGCCGCCCGAAGGATCACTGGGAGGAGCGCGATCCCCGCAAGCAGGGCGAGGAACCCGGTCTTCCACGCGTCCGCGAACTCCGCGAGGAGACGCGCGAGGACGCCCACGCCGGCGCCGAGGAGGACCACGATGTACGTGATCTTCGCCGCGCCGATCTCGCGCTCGATGAAGGCCCGCTCGTCGAACTCCGGGACGTTGAAGTCCCATTCCTTCTCGGAGGTCGTCTCCGTCCGCCGCTCCTGCTTCTCGCGGGCCTTCTTTCCCAAGGGATTACCAGCCGCGGTGCTGGAGCTGCTCGGAGGGCGGGATCCGGTCGATCTCTATTCCCTTCATGGCCTTGCCGAGACCCTCGGACGCCTTCGAGATCCGGTCGGGCTCCCCGAAGTGCGCGACGGCCTCGACGATCGCGCGCGCCCTCGCCGCCGGGTCCTCGCTCTTGAAGATGCCGGAGCCGACGAAGACGCCATCGTTGCCGAGCTGCATCATGAGCGCCGCATCCGCCGGGGTCGCGATGCCGCCTGCGGCAAAGTCGACGACCGGGAGCCGACCCTTCCGGTGCACGTCGAGAAGCACGTCGAGGAGCCCCTGCGAGACTTCCTCGAACGACTGGTCCGCGAACACGACGTCCAACCCTCCGGGCTGGACGGATCTACCGCTTTGCTCGCGCCCCTGCGCGAGCAAAGCGGTGTAGTTCTGCGCGAAGTGTTCCGAGAGCTCGAGAAGCTCGTCCTTGTCCATCTCGCGGACCTCGGCCATCGCCTCGATGAGGAAACGGCGGTGCCGGACGGCCTCGACCACGTTTCCGGTGCCGGCCTCGCCCTTCGTCCGGACCATGGCGGCCCCCTCGAAGATGCGACGGGTCGCCTCGCCGAGGGACCGTGCGCCGCAGACGAAGGGGATCTGGAACGCGCGCTTGTCGATGTGGTAGAACGGGTCGGCCGGCGTCAAGACCTCGGATTCGTCGACCATGTCGACGCCGATCGATTGGAGCACCTGCGCCTCGACGAAGTGGCCGATCCGCGCCTTCGCCATCACGGGGATCGTGACCGCTTCGATGATCTCCTGGATCACCTTGGGGTCGCTCATGCGGGCGACGCCGCCTTGGGCGCGGATGTCCGCAGGGACCCGTTCGAGCGCCATCACGGCGACGGCGCCGGCCTCCTCGGCGATCGCGGCCTCGGCCGCGTTCGTGACGTCCATCACGACGCCGCCCTTCTGCATCGCGGCGAACCCGCGCTTCAAGAGGTCGGTGCCTCGGCGCATCGAGGCAAGGTCGAGGGAGACGGGCATGTTCTCAGGGTGCCCAAGGACGATGTCCCTATAAAGGTTTAGGGGGGCGGATGACGGGTCCGACTACGGGGGCGCGAACGGCCTCGGCGGGTAGTCGAGCGCGGGCCCGGACCCCCCGAGCGTCCCTTCGACGATGGGAAGCACGAGCTGGCTGTCCTCGGGCGTCGCGTCGGCATGTACCGTGATCGACGGGAACGCCTTCGTCGCGGGTTGGCGGAGCGACGAGTCGCCGTACGAGACGACGAGCGCGAGGCGGTGGCCCGGCTCCAAGACCTCCGCGATGTTCGTGAGGTCGAACCGGACGAACGTCGGGGTGCCGGTCGGGAAGTCCTTGCCTTGACGGTTGCCTTCGTGGAAGCGAAGATCCGCGGCGCCGACGGTCCACGCGTGCGCGTCCTTCGGCACGCCGTCGACGCAGGCGAAGTCGGGCCCTAGGTCGAAGAGCCCGACCGCGACGAGCCCTCCAGGGAGATCGCTCTCGATCTTGAGATAGGCGATCGGGTCCCCGGCGACGAGCACGCGCTCCGTCGCCGGCTCCGAGGCGTAGACGAGCGCGGTCCCCGGAAGCGGATCGCAGAGGGCCCCGGCCGGCTTGCCGGTGCCTTCGAAGGTCTTCTCCGAAGCGCGGACGTCCGGCAGCGAGCGGAACGTGCCCGCGCCTCCGGTCGGGGCCGGTGCGAGCGTCCCGTCGCCGAGGTAAAGGACCTCGGAGCGAGCCTCGACCGGCGGCCAAGCCGTCGAGACGTGCCAGCCGTCGGCTCCGTCCTGATATTCGACCGTGCCGAGGCTCGCGGGAGGAGTGCCGATTCCTTTCAGCCAGAACTCGTACCAAGCGACGAGGCGCTCGTTCCAGTCGGGAACCCCTTCGCCTTCTTCCACGCGTTTCGAATGCGGGAACTCGTGTTCCCATTGCCCTTCGAGCTGATGCTTCGGCGTCGTCGCCGGGAGCGAGCGCCACGCGAGGAGCTCTTGCTGCTGGTGGCCCGAGCCCCACGCGTCCTGGAACCCGTGCGTAAGGAGCACCGCCGCCGTTACGTCCTTGAAGCCGCCGAGGAGGTACCGGTCGCCCCAGTAGGATTCGTCCCGCACGTCCGAGTTCTCGCCGACGTAGAGCGTCGACATCGTGCGCGCGGTCTCCGAGCAGGCGCGCTCCGGGACGACGAGCGCGTGCGCCGCCGTCGCGGCCTCGGGGGTCGCGCCGAGGACCGGCGGGAGGAAGTTCACGAGCGTGTTGAAGTAGGTCTGGAAGACCCCGCCGCCCGCGAACGCGGCGCCCTGCGGCGTGTGGTAGAACGTGTAGAGGTCGCTCACCATCCCCGCGACGACGATCGTCTTCAACGCGGGCGGCGCCTGGATCGCGGCCTCCCACGGAGTCGTCCCGAGGTAGGAGAGGCCCATCATCGCGACGCGGCCGTTGTTCCAATCCTGCGACGCGAGCCAATCGACGAGGAACGCCTGGTCCTTCTGTTCGTTCGGACCGAACATCTCGACGCAGCCGCCCGAGTTCCCGCCGCCGCGCACCGTCATGATCGCGACCGCGTATCCTTCCTCGACGAGGAGCTTCACGGGCCCGTACCAGTCTTCGTCCCAGAATTCGGGCCGATCCGGCGTGTGGTCGAGCCCCCAATACGGGCCCGAGATGAGCACGACCGGCGGGTTCACGCCGTCCGGCAGCGCCGGCTTCAGGATCCAGCCGTCGAGCACCACGCCGTCGTGGCTTGGTATCTGGACGTGGAGGTTCTCGAGGAGCTCGAACGGGCCTTCGAGACCGGGCGGCCATTCGTCACCGCGCGGCCAGGGATGCACGCCGGCGGGGAACCCGCGCGCTTCCGCGGTCGGCCGGAGCTCGGGCGGAACGGCCACGAGGTCGAGCGCGTCGTTTTTGACGCTGGGCGCGAGCAGGTCGTCGGACGGACCGAGGCAGCCTGCGAGCGCCACGGAGACGACGAGCGATGAGACCGAAACGGCGGAGACGGCGGCGCTCCTCATGTCGTGGACCCCTCATTTCCGTTCATTTCCGGTGATCTCCCTTCATTTCCGCCGAGGGACCGGGGTCCTTCATATAGGTTTAGGCCGCATCCTGGAACGATGGGCGCGCGGCCGGCCGCGGTGTCGATCCGGGGCCTCGTGAAGCGATACGAGGGCGTGACCGCGGTCGACCGCCTCGATCTTGCCGTGCCCGCCGGGATCTGCTTCGGGCTCCTCGGGCCGAACGGGGCCGGGAAGACCACGACCATGCGGATCCTCCACGGCCTCATCCGCGCCGATGCGGGCGAGGTCGAGGTACTGGGCCTTCCGATGCCGCGCGCGGAGCGCGAGGTGAAGGCGCTCATCGGGATCGTGCCCCAAGAGAACAACCTCGACCCGGACCTCACCGTGCTCGACAACCTGCTGTCGCATGCCCGGTTCTTCGGCATCTCCCCATCCGCCGCGCGCGCTCGCGCCGCGGAGCTTCTTTCCTTCATGGAACTTTCGGAAAAGGCGCCCCGGCGCGTGGACGAGTTGTCGGGCGGCATGAAACGGCGCCTCCTTATCGCGCGGGCGCTGATGAACGACCCCGCGCTCGTGGTCCTCGACGAGCCGACGACCGGCCTCGACCCGCAGGCCCGCCTCCTCGTGTGGGAGCGCCTTGCGTCGCTGAAGCGATCGGGAAAGACGCTGCTTCTCACGACGCACTACATGGAAGAGGCCCAGCGGCTCTGCGACGACCTCGTCATCATGCATCAGGGCCGCATCATCGCGCGGGGCGCGCCGAAGGACCTCATCGAGACCCACGTCGTCGAGCACCTCGAGGACGTGTTCCTGAAACTTGCGGGGCGGAGGCTTGCCGAGTGACGGCACTCCGTACGGAAGGCGGCGGGCCTTCCGCCCGCGAAGGCGGGCGTGCATTCGCGCGCCGAAGGCGGGCCGCCGTCGGCGGCCGAAGGCCGACCGCATTCCCTCTGGGAGGGTGTTGATGAACGTCTCTATACGCGCCGTCTACGCCGTCTGGATGCGCGAGGTCACGGTCTACCGCCGCATCTACAAGTCGACCATCGTCGCCTCGATGTTCGATCCGATGATCTATCTTCTCGCGATGGGATTCGGCCTCGGCGCCTACCTTGCCGGCTTCGAGGGGCGAAGCTACGCCGAGTTCATCGCGCCCGGGCTCATCGCGAGCGCCGCGATGATGGCGGCCTCGGCCGAGGTCACGTGGAACACGTTCGTGCGCGTCCATCAGGAACGGGTCTTCGAGGCGATGCTCGCGACGCCCGCATCGGTCGAGGACATCGTGCTCGGAGAATGCGTCTGGGCCGCGACGCGGTCCACGATCTACGCCGCCGTGATGCTCCTCGTCGTCGCCGCGTTCGGCCTCGTCGATTCGCCGCTCGCGGTCCTCGTGCTCCCGGTCGCGTTCCTCGGTGGTCTCCTCTTCGCGTTCGTCGGGATGGCGTACACGTCGAAGCTCGTCGCGATCGACCAGGTCCTGTTCTTCTATACGCTCTTCATCACGCCGATGTTCCTTGCAAGCGGGATCTTCTTCCCGCTCGAAGGGCTCCCGGAGGCGTTCCAGAAGGCGGCGTGGTTCATGCCGCTCCGGCACCTGGTCCTCGTGATGCGCGACCTTACGTGGGGGACCGTCGGACTCTCGACGCTCGCGGACCTTGCGTGGCTCCTTGTCGCGGTCTTCCTCTTGGCATGGATCCCGATGAAGACGATGCGGAGGCTGCTCATCCGCTAACGGTGATAGGTCATGGGTGATGCGGGACGGAGCCTTACGCGTGCGAAAGGCCCGCGTGCGAGGGATCGCTGCGCGTCATCTCGCGGATCTGGAGGATCGACTCGAGGCGCGAGAAGTCGATCGTTTCGCAGAAACGGCGCCACGTCCCGCGGGCGACCGCCTCGAGGAACGACTCGGCCGTCTCGCGGTCCTGGGCGATGAGCTCGAGGTCGCCCAATGAAAGGCCGACCCGGCGTGCGGTCGCGAACAACGTCTCGCGGAGGCTTTGAGGGATGGCGGGGTTCACAAGCACGCCGGGGAGCGCGGGTCCCTTCATCGTTTCACCTTGGGAACGGAGGCAGGTACGGCAACACCTGTCGCAACGGTTTTTCGGAGGCTGCTCGTTATCAACCACTTGGTTGATAGTTCGCATATCCGAAACGGCTAGTTTCTACTTAATACTTGCGTCGCGTGGCTCTGCGATTTATATGACCCCGAGTCGCGTTGCGTGTCGTCCGAGATGAAGAACACCCGCTGGATCTCGTTCGACTTATATGGCACCCTCGTCGACGGGGGGACGCGCGACCTCATCGAGTTCCTCCGCGACCTTCTGGCCCGGCACGGGTCCGAGGCGACCCTGGAGGAGACGCTCACCTTCCGCGAGCGCCTGATCGGCGACGTCTCGAAGGGCCCCTTCATGACGATGCGGAAGCGGGACGAATGGATCCTCACGCACCTTTTCCACTGGCTTTCAATCGAGGAACCGGTCGCTCCCGCGGTCGAGCGCCTCTACCGGAGCTACTTTACGGCCCCCCTTTTCCCCGATGCAGGCGCCGTCGTCGAAGCGCTCCGCGGGCGGGGGTGGAAGCTCGCGCTCACGACGAACTGCGACAACGACATGCGGGACGTGCTCCTCGCCCGGCACGGGCTCGGCTTCGATGTCACGGTGACGAGCGAGGAAGCCCGCGCGTACAAGCCGTCCGCGCAGATCTTCGGGCTCCTTCTCGAGCGGACCGGCGCGACGCCCGCTTCGATGCTCCACGTGGGCGACTCCTACCTTGCGGACATGGTCGGCGCGCACCGCGCCGGGATCCGGACCTGCTTCCTCCATCGGCCGGGAGGGCTTCCGGAGGACAAGCGCCGTACGGTCGAGCCCGACATCGAGGTCGAGGCCCTCGCCGACCTCCTTTCGCGCAAGATCCTTCCCGATGACCCGCGATGAGCCGAGCTCATCGGCGAAATGCGGTACGAGGAAACGAATCGGCTGGCCTACATCCGCGGGCCGGAAGGCATCATCGTGGGGCTCGCCGAAGAACTCGGCTGACCCGGGGCTGTCCGCGCGCCCGCATCGTTATATACTGGTTCGGCTTTCACCGACCCGCCTTTCATGAAACGCTCCTCCCGAGTCTGGAAGAAGCGCGGCCAGATGCGCTGGAAATGGCGGAAGAAGCGCATGCGCCGCAGACTCCGACGCCAGCAGATGCGTACGGCCTAGTAGCGCCTTCTTATGGCGCTGCCAGAAGCGGCGCCATGATTTAGTCTAACTCCCTTCCGGCAGCCGTGGCGCTCGCCGAGGTCGCCCAGCTCGCCGTGAACGGCCTCGTCGTCGGCGGCATCCTGGCGCTTGCCGGAGTCGGCCTTTCGCTCGTCTACGGGATCCTGAACCTGTCGAATTTCGCGCACGGCGACTTCATGACCCTCGGGGCCTACCTCGTGTTCTTCCTCTCGGTCGAGGCGACGGGGGCCCTCCCGGCCGAGGTCGCGGCGGGGCTCGCTGCGGCGATCGGCTTCTCCGCGCTCGCGCTCGTGATGTTCCGGAAGGTATCGCGTCGCGAGGCGCTTGGGCTCTCCGGCGTCTCGGCCGTCCTCCTCGTCGTCGGCGTCTTCGGCGGGCCCATCGTGCGGGCGACCGTGCTCGCCGCCGTGCTCGTCGCGATCTTCGCGATGGCGCTGGATCTCGCCTTGTGGCGGCCGCTGCGGCGCCGCCGCGCCACCCTCGTGAGCCTCGTCATCGTCTCGATCGGCGTCGCCCTCGTCGTCCGCCACGCGGTCCAGCTCGTCTGGGGCAGCGACTTCCGCAACTACGACCTGCCGCTGCGGCCCGCCGAACGGTTCCTCGGCCTCTCGTTCACCTACGCGCAGATCGTCGCCCTTCTCACCGCGATCGCGGCGGCGATCCTCCTCGAGATCCTCCTTCGACGGACCCGCACCGGGAAGGCGATGCGCGCGCTCGCGGACGACGTGGAGCTCGCCCGCGTCTGCGGCATCGACACGGACCGCGTCATCCTCTACGTGTGGGCGCTCGCGGGTGTCCTCGTGACGCTCGCCGGAGTGCTCCTCGGGCTCGTCACGAACCTGCACCCGAACCTCGGCTGGTCCCTGCTGCTTCCCACGTTCGCGGCGGTCATCCTCGGAGGGATCGGGAGCGCCCGGGGCGCCGTCCTCGGCGGGCTCACGATCGGGCTCGCGATGGAGCTTTCCGCGCTCTCGGAGCGGCTCCTTTCCTACAAGCAGGCGATCGCGTTCGGGATCCTGATCCTCGTCCTTCTCGTCCGGCCGCAAGGGATCCTCGGAGGGAAGGGCCGATGACCCCGACGCGGCGCCCCCGGGGCGAATGGACGGTGGTCTTCCTCGTTCTCCTCGGCGTGTTCGTCGCGATCGGCCTCCTTTCGGTCCGGGGGACGGGCTCGGTGCAGCCGAGCTACCTCGTCGGCGTCCTCATCACGATCTTCCTCTATGCGCTCTTCTCGCTCGGGCTCTCGGTCCAGTTCGGGGAGGCGGGCCTCATCAACTTCGGCCACGTCGCCTCGATGTCGGTCGGAGCCTACGCGACCGCGCTCCTTGCGCTCGAAGGGTACGCGCTGCCGCTTGCGCTCGGGGTCGGCATCGTCGGCGCCGTCCTCTTCGGGCTCCTTCTCGGGCTTCCCACGGTGCGGCTTCGAGAAGACTACCTCGCGATCGTCACGATCGGGGCCGCCGAGATCCTCCGCACGGTGTATCTCAACGAAGAGGACGTCACGAACGGCCCGGCCGGCGTCACCGGATTCCCGCGCCCGTTCCTCGCGGCGGCTTCCGGGTTCGGGCCTTGGGTCGCGGTCGCGGATCGGGTCGCGGTCGCCCCGTACAAGCTCCTCGTGCTGGTCCTCGTCGCAGCGACCTTCTTTGCGGCGCTAGCGGTGGTCGAGGCGCTCTCGCGGTCCCCATGGGGCCGGGTCCTCCGCGCGATCCGCGAGGAGGAGGACGTCGCGACCTCGCTCGGGAAGAACGTGTTCGCCTACAAACTGCAGGCGCTGGGGCTC
The DNA here is from genome assembly GCA_052387135.1 of Methanobacteriota archaeon. Lineage (GTDB taxonomy): Archaea > Thermoplasmatota > SW-10-69-26 > JACQPN01 > JBQTJL01 > JBQTJL01. The sequence continues at coordinate 13,346 of JBQTJL010000355.1, forward strand.
GGGGCGGCGATCGGCGCCCTTTCCGGCGCGTTCCTCGCATGGTACGTCGCGTACTTCAGCCCGGACACCTTCCCGCCGCTCGTCACGTTCTACGCGTGGATCGTGCTCGTCCTCGGCGGCGCGGGCCACCACCGAGGGGTGCTCATCGGGAGCGCCCTCCTCTGGGGGATCTTCGAGGCGGCGCGGCTCCTCGAGGTCCCGTACGTCGACCTCACCGGTCCCGGACAGGTGCTCGCGGTAGGAGCGCTGCTCGTGCTGTTCATGATGCTCCGGCCGCACGGCATCCTCGGACGCAAGGAGGAGATGGTCCATGCCAAGTGAAGCGGGGGGTGTGGGGCCCCGCCGCAAGACGCGCGTTTGGGGGCGGACCCCCCGGGGCCCCCGGTGCCGGGCGGGGGGGCCGGGGGCGGTGGGGGGCCCCAGAGGGCCCGACC